>JAISPE010000190.1 GCA_031275145.1 Prevotellaceae bacterium
TACTTAGCGCGTACAACTGTTACCGTGTAAGTCATGGCAGTTGTCCTGTCTTCGGCGGTCACTGTGATACTTACAACGGTGTTGCCTACCTCAAGCGATTTGTCCGTAACATTGCCGTCTACCGTTGCCGACGGATGATTTGCCGTTCCGGTTACGGTTATGTCTGTTACATCACTAAGCACATTAACCGTATAACCTGTTGTATTGACGTCAAATTCGGGTGACAGTGTTCCGGCGCTGACCGTGAGACTGCTCAATGTGGCATCATCGGACATTTTAAGCACATCTTTATAAAAAGAATGTATCTTCAAATTGCCGTCCATTAAACCGAAATATTCTTCTATCGGATGATTCCCTTTTTTCGTTTCCTCATCATAAGCCTCAAAATAGAACAGCGGGATTGAATCTTCACCGGACCATTTGATCACTTCTTCCAGATACGATTTCGCTTTGTTTTCCGAAGGCGTTTGAGTACAGTTTGTATTCGACGGAGTGTATGGGTCTTTTGCGTATGGTGTTCCGGTTTCCGTTATCAGAACGCATTTTGACTTGAAAGATGACAGCTCACGCGAATAACTTTCTTTAAGGACGTTAATCATTTCTTCCTCGGGAGTACAGTCCCATGTTGAAGGGTACAGATTGACCCCGACAAAATCCAGTCTGTTCAGCACAGACTGACTCCACGCCATATTTCCAACATCTACACTTCCGACAGGTATGAAAAGATTAAATTCCTTTAACATACGGCGTACGGCATCGACAGATTCGGCAATAATCTCCGAAGATATTCCTGACTGGCTGGCTTCATTTCCTACAGCGATAAGGTCGGGCAAATGACCTGTTTGCAAAATCTGTCGCAGACCGATTAACTGGGCATTATTGTCGGATGGGCTGTTTGAAATATAAACGCCGATCATCGTACGCATGCCCGCCTGTTTGGCTATCTTATTGATATAAGGCAGTCCGTTGTTGAGTGTGCCGAACGTTCTTATCCATTTGGCAAGCGGGATTACGGGTTTCATTCTTTCTTCGGTTTTCGATTCCGACAACGTATATCCGAAATTTTCTCCGTTGAGAGCCAGCGAAACATTCAGTCCGAACAGTGGAGTAGAATATGACTCATAAGGCATCCAGAGCATTGAAGCCGGATCGCTTTCTTTGCCGTCTTTTCTTGTTATTGCCTTTATAAGCAGAAAACCGTCGGAAGGTACGGTAAAGCTTTCGCCATTGTACTGTACGGTTGCAGGATCGCTACCGTCCAGTGTGTAATAAACGGTTTCGCCCTCCCCGCACGACAGTGTTACGGCAGTTCCTGCGGCAACAAATCCCGGACGAATATTCGATTCGGGCAATTTGAGCTTATCATTCCAAAACGTTTCGCGATTGATGTGTACCGGTTCACCAAGATATTTACCCGCCATCGTCCATGATGTCACTGTTGCGCCGTTTACTCCGTTAAATGTTTCTTTCCGGACTAAATAAAAACTGAAATCGGGCTCCGGATAATCATTTGGATGTGTCGTAATATTGACAGAAAAACTGCCTGATGCACTGATTTGGCTCAAATAATCATTGTAAGCGGGTTTCACATAATCGCTAGAAGTTCGCAGAATAGCGATAATGGCATACTGGCCTGCATTTTCCGGCGTCCACTGGTCCCAGATAATTTTACCTTCCGCATTTCCTTGTCCACCTATGGGAGGAATGTAGGTTATCACGATTTGAGGATCTGCCGCCCACAGTTCGGCAGCGCCGGCGACAAACAGTATCACTGTCGCCACAAAGATGTTTTTGAATAAATTACATGTTTTCATACTTATATATTTTTAATATTTTGCTGTTTGATTATTACCCATTATTATTATTATGGTATCCTCTACGAAAATTTTAAACTCGGTGAAGAAGCTAAACCATTCTTCATTTCTGAATCTTTTAAATTTTATTCTTCTAATTTTCATGATACCTTATTTAAAAACTGTTATTGTCTACTTTTTATACCTGTCCGTCTGTTTTTAATACCTGTTTGCTTCCTGTTTTTCAGTGAATTGTTGGCAATGATACCGATCAAATCACGCCGCAAAGTTAGGGCATTCAACAATATGTGTCAATCACCCAAAAGGGGGACTTTTTAGTTTTGAGGTGATTTTTTTGCCTCGCAATAACGCCCCGCTCTCGAACGGTATCAATTAACATCGAATGATACCGAATAACAGGCAAAGCGACGCCTTTGGAGTCTTCAATAAATAAAGGTATCAATTATGGCATCCCATTAGGGATGCATCCCTAATGGGATGCAAAACAGGATGGTATGGGTTTTCTACCGAGCGATGCATCCCTAACGGGATGCTCATTACCTCATTAAATCAACGGCATCCGGTTCGGTTTAATGAGGTACTGTGTTAAAATCCAAATTTTTTTTTGAAGAAACGCTTAAACAGGTTAAGTACAGAGTGAAAAAAATTTTCAGAGGTTATAAAAAAGCAGTATTTTCGCATTGGGAAAAAAGAAAAAACTTTTCAGGGAGAGAGGGCGTGTTACCTCTCTTTCAGAAAAGAAAGTTGCCGGAAAAATAAAAAGCCTTATCTTTGCATTCGCCAAAAGGAAGCCGGCAACCGTTTTTTAACGCACGGCTATCCTGTATTGCGGGAAAAAAAAGCGTAAATTTCCCGCAATTTTTATATAAAACAGGAAGACACACTATCCTTTTTTCATATCGGACAGACAGTCCCAAAACAGGCGGAACCGGCATTTTACGGAATAAATATCCGTACAGTTTTTTCAGGCATATAACACATCCGGTATCAAAAAGGAAAAAGGATTATCACCTGCGGACAGTCCTTTTCATCTTCCAATACCGGTTTGTATATCAGGCCTGTCCCTGACAGACTATCCTGTTTACGTTTCGGTTTGACCGGGCAAAAGCAATACCTGTTCACGGTTCGACACCGCAAAAGACAACCACTGACTGCCGTATTGCATGCAGTCTTTTTACCGTTTTCCGAATCCGGTTTTAATATGCCGGTTCTCTGTTTTTACAGATCGCCGGAGTTCCGGGATGCTGTTTCCCTGCCGGGCTCATCCGGGCCGGAAACAGCTTCTCCGGCAACAGTTTTTACACTTCTTCCCCGTCTTTTACGAACCGCGGGAGTAACCTTCGATGCTGTTTTTTTGCCGTCCGTGTCCGGGCTTTTTTTTGCCTTTTTACCGACCGCAGGAATGTCCCGACCGTGATTTTTTTCTGTAACAGTTTCTTTGATTCCGCCCTCTGCCGCTGCTGCGGAGCAAGCCGCCGGAACAGCTACTGACGGTTCCGTTTCAGCATTCTCACAGCCCGTGCGGGATTCTGCTGCTTCGGAACAGACTGAATGAGAATCTGCTGCCGGAGATTTTCCCTGTTTTTTATTTTCCCCGCAATCAGGGTCATACATTTCCTGTTTTTTCCACAAAGTATAAATCAGTCCCAAAAGTTTACGCTGTGCAGCAACGTTTGCTGTCATTCCAGTTCCTTTTTTAGCTTTTAACTGTTCGTAAAATTCTACAGTTACAGCATCATGAGTGATTCTGTATACCGTCGGCATATACAAAGCTTTGCGGATATGGCTGTTTCCGTTTTTACTGATTTTGCTCTGCCCCTTCCATGTGCCCGATTCCTCTATCTTTATATCCGGACCGGCATAGCTGCTCAACTGTTTGATGCCGGTTACGGATGCAAAGCCATTCGTCTCCGCGACAACTGTTACGGCTGTCAGCAGTCCCGCGCCGGGAATGCTCCGTACATATTTCAGTCCCGAACGTAACGGCTCATCGCAGGCTACGGTATCCGTGATCGCTTTTTCTGTCTGCCCGATTTGTCCGTTCAAAAAAGAAATATGCTCCTCACTGCGTTTGATTGAAGCTTCATACGGTTTGCCCTGATGACTGTAAGCGTGTTTATGGCTGGACGCCGCTGTCCGTTCCCGCACAGGCCTGTCCCGCTCGCGGGTCAGCTGCTTTAATATCCTTAAATTTGGCGTTAACGGTTGCCACAGACGCAAATCGCGTTCAAGCCCGTCCGCGACAGCATACGGGCATCTATTTTGTCTGTCTTTGACTTAAGACCCAAGCCTTTGCCATAATTTTTTGACTGGTTGGGCAATACCGCATGTACGCTATATGAACGTTCCGTCAAATAACAGGCCAGGCCTTCGTAATATACTCCGGTTGCTTCCACCGTCACATGTAAATCCTTTGATCTGTCACGTTTGGATTCCAACCATTTCTGAAATTCCGAAAAACCTTCTTCCGTGTTTTTAAAACTTCGGCTTTCTTTTACCGCAATCAGCATGTCAGGTCCGTATATCGAAAAACAGGATTTAAAGTCATTTTTCGATACGTCCACTCCTGCATTCTGTTTGAAAAATGTTTCCATTTCTTTTTAATTTTTAATAATTTAAATAATAATTAATACTTTTTCTTTTGTCGGATCTCCCCTGCAGTCTTCCCCCGTGTTTCATTATGCGGGATTATAAATGATTTATATCCCCAGGTACTTTGTCCTGACCTGTGCAGGGAAACAGAGAGTAGAAGCTGTTTCTCATTAGCGATACCGTAATTACGTATCCGGTAATAACTGCCTTTCTACCATCTTCCGATTTTTTACAAAAATACAAAATCTGTTAAAAAATCGAACCCTTATTTATAGACGCAAAGATACGAGGTAATGAGGTTGGTTTGTGTGTGTTACATTATTGCTGAGGTTGTTTTGTTATTTTGAATTAGGTGGAAATGAGGTTTTCTGTCTACGTTTGAACACCCTGCCCTGCAGGAGAAACTGTTATGCTTTATTAATTTTTCTTCACTAAATTGACAGCATTTCTTAAATTGATGACATTGATTCACGGCCCGGGATGCCGGCGAAATCTCATCGCATGTTATTCATACTCCTGTTTTTTACTTTTTAACACGAAACGAGGATGTATAAGTTCCGGCTATACAGAGT
>JAISPE010000230.1 GCA_031275145.1 Prevotellaceae bacterium
TGCATTGTTTCAGTTTCATTTTTTTCTTTAACTTTGTGAAAAATAAATTTAGATATGAAGTAGATAGAAATTTGATATAAAAACGTTTAGTAAAATTGTTCGTTCCTTAAATCCGGTAGATTTAATCAAGAATAATATCACAAATTAATTGTTAGCAAAACGTATGCAATAGCGTGGACTTTGTTTTCGTTTGTGATATGGGTTTTTACCGGAACCTAAGGGACGGCGTGACAGTGGTTCACGCTTATTTGTTTCATAAAGTGGAGAATAAACTCATTAAGACCGTAAAATATGCAAACGAAAATTTCATTACATGAACCTGGGCAAACAGAGATTAAATTATCTTTGGACGCAGGATTTTGTTTGGAAAACCGGATAAATCAACATATAAACTATCAACACCACCGTTTATGACACGAAACAAAATTTCAGAAATCGCAGTAAAATACCGCAAACTGGCAGCATCAATGGACGAGACGGAAAACAGATATAATTATGAACGTTTTGCTGACTACATCGAAGAAAACGGTTATATCTTTGAAGACGATTATTATGAAACAGAAGAAAAACTGTTTGAATATTTTAACGAAATCAATACAGGTGATGCGGAAGTTAATGCTCAATGGAATATCATGTTTCCGGAAAGATATGACGATTCAATTACCGATTTTCTGTCAAACAAACAGTAATTCTATAACGGTGAACGATGAACCCGGCCTGCGCCGTCTGTTTACTTATCGTTCTTTTGCTCCATACTGAAATACAAAGATTTTGAAAATAAAAAGAAAGAAAAATTTCCGGTTAATATAAATTCATTACATTTGAAGCGTAATTTAATGTTGTTTTTTAGTAATAAAGTGAAAAATGGAAAAGCTTAAAGAAATTGTAAAATCGTTTGTTTCAGGCAACGATATTCATGTTGCTCCTCTCGGAGCGGGACATATTAACGACTCTTATAAAGTATCGGTTGACGGTAAAGAGTTTGTTTTACAAAAAATTAATCATACAATATTCAAAAATGTCCCTGAATTGCAGAATAATATTCTCAGGGTAACCTCTCACATCAGGACAAAACTGAAAGAGAAGGGTGTAACGGATATCGAACGCAGGGTTTTGAATCTTATTCCTGCCGAAAACGGTAAATATTATTATCGGGATGCCGACGGAAATTATTGGAGATTAATGGATTTTATAAAAGACAGTAAAAGTTTCGACAGTATATCCCCCGAATTGGCGGAAAAAACGGGAGAAGCTTTCGGCGAATTTCAGAATATGCTCGCCGACATGCCCGGAGGACCACTGTATGAGATTATCCCCGATTTTCACAATATGGAAAGCCGGTTGGCGACATTCAGGGAATCTGTCAAAAAGAATCTTGCGGGACGTTTGCCGGAAGTACAGGATTTGGTCGATGAGATAGAGAAACGCGCCGAAGAAATGTGTTTGCCCGAAAAACTTCACAGGGAAGGGAAATTGCCTAAACGTACAAATCACTGCGACACGAAAGTAAACAATGTGCTGTTCGACTCCGAAGGCAAGGAAGTTTTGTGTGTTGTCGATCTGGATACGGTCATGCCGGGTTATGTACTGTCCGATTTTGGCGATTTTATGCGGACGGGCGCAAACAATGGCAGGGAAGATGATACGGAACTCGATAAAGTATCGATAAATCTTTCTGTATTCGAAGCCTATACAAAAGGATATCTGCGGACGGCAAAGGGATTTTTGACCGGTGTGGAGATTGAAAATCTCGCTCTGGGCGCAAAATTGCTTACATACATGCAAACAGTAAGGTTTTTAACCGATTATCTGGACGGAGACATTTACTATAAAATCAAAAGTCCGAAACATAATCTTGAACGTTCATTAGCTCAGTTCAAACTTTTACAAAGCATGGAAGAAAACTATTCCCGAATGCAGGAAACAGTTAGAAACCTGAGAACGAAAAACTGAGAATTATGGCAATAGATGCTGGATTACGAAAGATTACTTTAGCGGTAACGGCATTATTATTTTCATATTCTGTTGATGCACAGGTATCGGCTATATTGGGCGAGTGGAAAACGGTAGATGACAGCTCGGGCGAAATCCGTTCGCTGGTACGTATATATAAAGACTCTACCGACGGCCTGTATTACGGAAAGATAGTGAAACTGTATAAATATGCCGATGCTGTGTGCGATAAATGCGAGGACGGGAACAAAGACAAACCGGTGCTCGGCATGATAATCATATCCGGAATGAAAGCTGAAGATAAAATGCTGAAAGGCGGTACAATACTTGACCCCGAAAACGGAAAAAAGTATTATTCATCCATCGGTATCGACAACAAATCCGGTAAACTTGCTGTACGCGGTTCGCTCGATAAACGCGGACTGTTCGGACGGAATCAATACTGGATTAAATAACCGCTGTGACAGTTACAAAGAGATGATTACATTTTTTATTTCTATTGCATTGCTTTTTGCGGGATATTTCCTGTACAGTAAGTTTGTCGAACGGATTTTTGTAATTCGCGCCGACAGAAAAACTCCCGCATACACTCATACCGACGGAATTGATTATGTTCCGATGAGCTGGTACCGGATTTTTCTGATTCAGTTCCTGAATATTGCCGGTTTGGGACCTATTTTCGGGGCAATTATGGGAGCTGTGTACGGACATGCCGCTTTTTTGTGGATTGTGTTCGGCACGATTTTCGGAGGCGCTGTTCACGATTATTTTTCGGGAATGCTTTCCATACGGAACAACGGCATGAGTCTTCCCGAAATTGTCGGTAAATATATGGGAACGGGATTCAAACAGTTTATGCGGGCGTTTACCGTTTTGCTAATGGTGCTGGTTGGCGCAGTGTTTGTTGCAGGCCCGTCAAAGCTTCTGGCTAACATGACTCAGGGATATATCGGTGTGACAGTATGGAGTATAATTATTTTTGTCTATTATATCGGAGCGACTTTGTTGCCGATAGACAGGCTGATCGGCAGGATATATCCGTTTTTTGGATTTGCAATGCTGTTCATGGCTCTTGGAATTGCCGTAAGCATGATTTGGAACGGCGTAACGATACCCGAAATGAGTTTTTCCAATATACATAACATGCATCCCGAAGCCGGTAAATATCCGCTGTTTCCGATGCTGTTCATATCCATTGCATGTGGCGCTATTTCGGGATTCCATGCAACTCAGTCGCCTATGATGGCGCGCTGCCTGAAAAACGAAAGGCACGGACGCCGGGTGTTTTATGGAGCAATGATTGCCGAAGGTATTGTCGCCCTGATCTGGGCTACTGCGGCAATAAGCTTTTTCGGCTCGGTGAACGGATTGCAGGATTTTCTCCGGGAAAACGGAAACAATGCCGCCGTAGTCGTAAATGAAATAGCACATTCGTGGCTGGGTAAACTCGGCGGATTACTGGCGATTATCGGAGTAATTGCCGCTCCTATTACTTCGGGCGACACCGCATTCCGTTCGGCACGTCTTATCCTTGCCGATTTCATCAGCTATAACCAGAAATCAATCAACAACCGCATTATGCTGTCTGCACCTTTATTTATTGCCGCATTGGGTATTCTGCAAATAAATTTTGACATTATATGGAGATACTTCGCATGGTCGAATCAAACGCTGGCAACTGCAACGCTTTGGACTGTTACCGTTTATCTGGCTAAAGCAGGCAAACTGTACTGGATAACTCTGTTGCCTTCCCTGTTTATGACAATGGTAATATCTACATATATTATGGTAGCGCCGGAAGGATTCGGCCTGTCTTCAAATATCGGTTATACCGTCGGAACTGTATGTACATTAGGCGTATTGACAATATTTATCCGATGGATTCAAAAATCAAAACATTACGGAACATAAACTTTTATACATCAAACGGGTGAAAATTGTGAGTTTTTTGCAGAAAACTGTTTTCCGTCCCATCGTCATTGCGAATATCCGTTTCGTACCGCAACTGAAAACGTTTGATGACGCTTATTTTATTACCACAAACGCACAACGGAGTCTTCACTAAATAAAGGTATCAATTATGGCATCCCGTTAGGGATGCATACCTAACGGGATGCAAAACAGGATGGTATGGGTTTTCTACCGAGTACCCCAATTAAACAAGTTAATTCAAAAAAATAAGAAACCGGAATGATTAAATATTATTCCTCGCGCGGTCTATTTTTGTGAGTTGGGTATGCGACGAAGCAGTCCGCGACGGGTCGTCATTGCGAATACCCGTTTCGTACCGAAACTGAAAGCGTAATGACGCTTACCGGCAGCACATTCCATGAAAGACCGACAAACTTCAAATCTCGAAATTTGGACTAAAAG
>JAISPE010000235.1 GCA_031275145.1 Prevotellaceae bacterium
AAATTGAAGATACATTGAATATCGATAAAAAATAACTGTAACAGACATTTTATTTTTTATTTACCGCAAAGATACAATGGACAGTAGAGTAGAGCGGGGAGACTTCATATGAGGTCTCCCCGCTCTACTCTACTGCCTATTGTACCCTTGTGGTAAAAATGCGACAGTTGAGTTTGCGTCAGGTGTACGACAAAATTCCCTTTTTTTTGACATAATTAACAGACTTTGGAGTCTTCAATAAATAAAGGTATCAATTATGGCATCCCGTTAGGGATGCATCGCTAACGGGATGCAAAACAGGACGGTATGGGTTTTCTACCGAGCGATGCATCCCTAGCGGGATGCTCTTTGCCCTGACTGCCGTCAGGCAGGCCATTGATGAGATGCCGGAAAATAAATCCATAATTAATACCTTTATTTATTGAACGCTCCAAAGTCCCGAAAGAACGTCCTGCGGTTATGAAATCTTGCCTTTCAGACAAAACGATTGGACAACTTATTTCGTAATGCTTACAAAGTCTGTTAATTTTGCAAATTTTGTTAATTCTGTCAAAAAAGGGGAAATTCTGTCAGAAAAAGAGGAATGCCGCCGTATGCCGCCTGATTTTTGGTTATTGTGAATCACGTCATTATTAAAGATTTTTAATATTTTCACAGATATATTATACACTTTTGTATCTTTGCGCCGATAATGTTTTTGTTAATGTATTCATTTCGGTATCTGAATGAAAAATAAATATGTAGATTTAATCGAGCAAACGTTTGATTTCCCTCAGCCGGAGTTTGAGGTGATTGATAATGAATTGTATTTTAACAATATCCCTTTGATGGATATCATCAAACAGTATAAAACTCCTTTGAAAATAAGCTATTTGCCTAAAATAAGCCAGAATATACAAAAGGCTAAGCGTCTTTTCAATGTAGCGATGGCAAAGGTTGATTACCGGGGCGATTACAATTACTGTTACTGTACCAAGAGTTCTCATTTCGCTTTTGTTCTGGAAGAAGCGCTTAAAAATGATATTCATCTCGAAACATCATCTGCATTCGATATAAATCTTATTGAAGAACTGTATTCCCAGGGGCTGATCAACAAGGATAAATGGATTATATGCAACGGTTTCAAAAAGAAACAGTATATCGATAATATTGCAGGCCTGATTAACAACGGTTGGGGAAACACGATTCCAATATTCGACAATATGCCCGAAGTGGACCTGTTCAGCGAAGTACTGGAAAAACCGTGCAGGATAGGTATCAGGATCGCTGCCGAAGAACAGCCGAAGTTCGAGTTTTACACTTCCCGTCTCGGAATCAGGTATATTGATATTATTCCCTTTTATGAAGAAAAGATAAAGAATAACCCGCTGTATGAGATGAAAATGCTTCATTTCTTTATCAATACCGGAATCCACGACGATGCATACTACTGGAACGAACTGTCGAAATGTGTGCAGGTTTATTGCGATTTAAAAAAGATCTGTCCGGCTTTGGATTCGCTGAATATCGGAGGCGGGTTTCCCATAAAAAACTCACTGCATTTCACATACGATTACGAGTATATGGCCGAAGAAATCATTGCGCAGATAAAAATGATATGTACGCAGAGAGATGTTCCCGATCCGAATATTTTCACCGAATTTGGCAGTTTCACCGTCGGTGAGAGCGGCGCTGTTATATACTCGATATTGGGGGAAAAGCAGCAAAACGACCGCGAAAGATGGTATATGATCGACAGTTCGTTTATGACCAATCTCCCCGATACATGGGCAATAAAACAGCGGTTCATTCAGTTGGCAATCAACAATTGGGATAAGGAATATCAAAGAGTTATGCTGGGCGGTCTGACCTGCGACAGCGGCGACTATTACAATTCCGAAGCCCATGCAAACGCTATTTTCCTCCCGAAATTGCAGGCGGACGAGCCTCTGTATGTGGGATTTTTCCATACGGGAGCATATCAGGAATCCATAGCCGGATTCGGAGGTATTCAACATTGTTTGCAGCCGGCCCCGAAACATATAATAATCGACAAGGACGAAAACGGGGATTATTTTACCCGTCTGTTCTCGAAAGAACAGGGATACAGACCGATGTTGAGAATCTTAGGTTACTGAGTCCGGAAATTAAGAATCCTGTCCCGACAGGGTAGGGTAGGGGAGTGTCTGATGCGTAAAATAATCATTTATCAGCTTTTAGTCCGTCTGTTTGGAAATAAATGCACAAACAATATTTTCTATGGCTCTGTCGAAGAAAATGGCTGCGGTAAATTCGACGATATTACGGATATCGCGCTTCGTGAACTGAAACGCATGGGAATCACTCATGTATGGTACACCGGAGTTATCGAGCATGCTACGGTGACCGACTATTCGGCATACGGAATAACTCCCGACAATCCTTTAGTTGTCAAGGGTAGAGCCGGCTCGCCATACGCAATCAGGGATTACTGTGATGTCGATCCCGACCTCGCAATACGGCCGGACAGGCGTATGCAGGAGTTTGACGATCTTGTGGAACGCACTCATCATTCAGGCCTTAAACTTATAATTGATTTTGTTCCCAACCATGTCGCACGTACTTATAAATCCGATGCGAAACCCGAAGGAATGAAGGATTTGGGCGAGGACGACGATACGTCTGTCTGTTTCAGTCGGGACAATAATTTTTATTATATACGGAACGAAGCGTTTAAAGTCCCGGACGGATATAATCCGGTAATCAACAGAGGCGATTATATGGAATATCCTGCGAAAGCTTCGGGAAATGACGTTTTTACGGCATCGCCGGGCATTAATGACTGGTTTGAAACTGTGAAGCTGAATTACGGAATCGATTATTTTTCGGGAACAGCGCATTTCGATCCTGTTCCGGATACCTGGATCAAAATGTCGGATATACTGCTGTTTTGGGCAAACAGGGGCGTTGACGGTTTCCGGTGCGACATGTGCGAAATGGTCCCGACAGAGTTTTGGTCGTATGCAGTAACAAAAGTAAAACAGCGGTTTCCGGAGATTATTTTTATCGGGGAAGCGTATTCTCCTGCAAACTATAAACGGTATATCTCCTCCGGATTCGATTATCTGTACGATAAATCGGGTCTGTACGATTTGCTGAGAGCCACTGTGTCCGGACACTGTGCACTGGATAAATTGCAGTACTATCTCAATTCGGAGATTAAGGGAATAGAACGCAATATGCTGACATTCCTGGAAAATCATGATGAACAGCGTTTTGCTTCGGCACAGTTTGCCGGCGCTCCCGAAAAAGCTGTTCCTTTGATGACCCTTGCCGCAACTCTGCATCCTTCGCCGGCGATGATATATTCCGGACAGGAAGTCGGCGCAAAAGCATCAGGCGCAACAGGTTTCAGCGGTGATGACGGCAGAACGTCAATCTTTGACTATACACATATTCCCGAAATCCAGCAATGGATGAACGGCGGCCGTTTCGATGGCGGATTGTTGACCGCGGAACAGAAGAACTTACGCGCTTTTTACTCTAAATTGCTGAATATATGTAATTCCGAAGAAGCGATTGCAAACGGTCGTTTCGGAAACCTGTTCGAAAGCAATGCAAACGGTAAGTCGCATGGATTCAACGGGTATATGAATTACGCCTTTGTAAGATATACGGAAAATAACAGATTAATAATATTTGTTACGACAGACTGCATTGCTCCCGACCTGTATATTAAATTACCCGCAGATTTATTCGCCGATATGGGTCTTCGCAGAGAGTCGAACTATATGGTCGAAGA
>JAISPE010000243.1 GCA_031275145.1 Prevotellaceae bacterium
CCGGCTTCTCCGGTTTTCTATTCATTATTGGTTACAAAATTAGCACGAAAAATTTATTTCGCATTATAACATATTGCTCTCTTTTTATGACGATTTGTTTTCTCGCCGAATTGCTGTAAAAAGGAGTTCTGTCAAAAAGGGATTTCACCGTTCGCAGTATACCGTTCAAACCGCATTCGCAGAACTGTTTCAGTATCTTCCCTCACTTTGAAACGTTCGTCAGGACGCAAACCGACAACCCAGACGGTCTGTTCTCCGGACACTAGGATTAGCTGCCGTTTTTTTTCTGTTACGGGCAGTTTGATATCGATAAAAAAGTCGCTGAGTTTTTTCTTTCCTTTCATCCCCAGGGGAATAAACCAGTCGCCATCTTTGACGGTTCGGAGTGTCAGCGGGAAATTCAGTTTCGACAAGTCAAATTCTCCGACATTTTTGTTTCGCTGTAACCGGAATCCCGCATCTTTCCCGACAGTTTCGCAATGCAATTCAAATGTTCCGGTTGAGATACCGGTGTCTTTATTAAGCATATACGAAGACATGTTTTCGGCTGCGGGCGATATAATAAGATGAGTCCGGTCGATTAAAAGAGAATATGCGGATGAGAAAAACTGTTTCCCGCATACGGCATTATCCACACATTTGCAGATATTTGAAATTGTCTTTCCTCTGAAACCGTATATTTCCAGAATATAAAACAGTATGATTTCTTTTGAGTGCAACTGCCGGATTTCGGCAAGCGGAACAAGAATATCGGTTCCGTTTGTGAAACTGTTACGTTTCAGAAATATATCCGTTTCCGTTTCGATAAACCTGTTAGCCCTGTTCAGATATTCGATGCTTTCTTTAGCCTTGTCTCTGAACGAAGGACTTATGCTGTCCAGTACCGGCAAAACCAGATGCCGTAACTTGTTTCTCAAATATTTATCGGATAAATTCGACGAATCTTCCCTGTACCGTATACTGTTTGCCGCTGCATATTTTTCAATATCCTTCCTCGAAAAACCGAGAAGAGGTCTAATGACAGTGTCCGTATTTTCGGGGATTCCCGTCAAACCGTTAAGGCCTGCACCGCGTGACAGATTTATGAAAAACGTTTCCAGATTGTCGTCGGAATTGTGCGCTACGGCTATCCTGTCGAATCCGTTTACCGTTCTTATTTCTTCGAGCCATTTGTAACGAAGTTCTCGTGCAGCGATTTGTATAGAGATTTTATTTTCGGCGGCATATTTTTCCGTATCGAACCGTACGGTATAAAAAGGGACGCCGTAACTTTCTGCAAACAGCCTGACCAGATTTTCGTCGGAATCGGATTCATCGCCCCGCAAAGAAAAATTGCAGTGAGCTATTGCACATTTACAGTTCGAGTTAAGGAACAGATGCGCCATCACCGTCGAATCAATCCCGCCACTGACAGCCAAAAGATAACGGCAGTCACTGCCCGCAAAACGGATAGCGTCTTTGAAGCTGCATATTTGCAACAGTCTGTTTTTCTTTGCCATTATAAACTTTTAATTTCTGCCTTTCCGTTTCTTTAAAATTACTGTTTGCGTTTAACGACATGTTTAAACTTTAAGACAGCAAAGTTCATCTCTATACTTGTTTCGGTGTCGGTTGTTTGCAAGTCGTTCCCCAAAATATCGGCGATTATTTCGCCGCCTTTCTGCATAAGTGGTTTTTGTTTAAAATCTTCGGTTGTTTCAGACAGTTCGGAAACGGTGCGGGCAAGTTCTCTGATTCTGGCAAAAGTTTCGACAATTGCAATAGTGGTTTGCGTTGCTTTTGTACCTTTCAGGATGGTAGCAAGCATGTACAGGCTTTTTTCGGTAAATGCCTTTGGTGATACGGGCGCAAACTTTATGTTGAGGTTATCAAAATTTTTGATAACCTCTTTTTTTTCTTCTTTGCTCAATTTCAGTATATACCCGTCTGGAAACTTGTCGGGGTTGTTTTTTATCGCCTGATTCACCTCTCTTGTTTCCACCCCGTACAGTACGGCCACATCGCTGTCGAGTATCACTTTTTGCCCTCTGACAGTCACAATTTTTTCTTCGACCTCACTGAATTTTAGCGCTAACTCCTCTTTTTCATTTTTTACGGACCCGACAGGGAAACCGCAATGCGGACAATTCGCGGCGCTATCGCTTATCTTCCTGCTGCATTCCGGACAATTAATTAATGACATAGTTAAATATTTTTAATTCAATACTTCTATTTAAAATATACGACTGCCTACTGTTTTCTCCTTAAATTTCGCAGTCTTTTCACCATTTTGGATATCGGTCCGACATGCCGCTCTATTTTTTCGGCATATATATCACTTATTTTGATAAGTATACCCGTTTCTTCCACATTTCCGAAACCGTGATTTATCGCTGTGCCGAAAACTTTCATCGACGGCGACAGGTTCATGTACGAATTAATAAGCGGAGGGATATTTTCGCCGAACGACCGTATTTCTTTTGCCAGAATCCTGTAATCATCTCTGTATGTATCGCCCACGAGCAGTTTATTTAACTTTTCCACATCCGGATTTGTTTCCAGCGGCTCTATCGGGACAATCAGATTTTCTTCGTCCGAAAAATGCTTGCGAAGAAAATAGAGAAGCATGTCGCGCGCTTCGGTATTGAACGTTCCATACATTGTGACCTTTCCCAGAAAATAGTTCATTTCCGGATGCCTGAGAATAAGCGCTCCCAGACCGTCCCACAGATTGTCCAGAGCATAGAGTCCCTTGCTTCTGAGTTTTGTAGTCTGATAATTTGGCTGGACAAACGACCGTCCGAGTTCTATGGTTTTCGGAAGATAGTCTTTGACAAACCTGTCGGAAAAACTGAACAGCTCCGAAGTCGCAAGATGATTCACCGAGATGTCATTACAGGCGATATATCTGTATCCTCCAAGAATTTCGCGCTCTCTCGGATTCCAGACAATCAATTGCGAATAACAGTGTTCTTCCGAGACATCAAATTCGTCAATATCGACGCTTTCGCCTGTGCCTCCGCCCGCCGAACGGAAAGCAATTTCGCGTAAACGGCCGATTTCGCGCATGGTATTGGGCGAATCCGCATGATTGACAATGTACAGCAAGTTGCCTCCATTATTGGTATATCTCAGAAATTTTTTGATAGTTAATTCTTTTTCAATTAAATTCTTGTCTATCGGAGCGATTATAGGTTTCATAACACAACAATTAATATTTCAATTTTCTAAATAATGTAAAATCAGTCCCACAGAAGAAATTCCTTCCAGACTGTCCTTTCTCATTCCATGTCTGATATTGAAGCTGTAAATTCCTTTTTCGGGGAATTTCACGTACTTGCGATATAAAAAAGTATTTTCCCTGTATTTCGAAAACAGTCCGCCCGATCCCGTCCATTCTCCGTTGTCGTATGCCAGATTGAAATTCAGAGTGTCGGCAAACGTATTTCCATTCGGAGATTCGACATTCAGAAACAGATACAGGTTTTGGAAACTGTAGTCTGTCCTGTTTCTCAAATGTATCGACAGGGAACACAGCATTGCGGTATCTTCTACGGGGAGTTTGAATTTCAGTACCGTATCCTTGTTCCAGACACAGTTCCTAACAGCCGTATTATGTTGCCATATCCTGTTTTGATCTGTGCATGACGACAGAAGCAGAATCGCGAAAAACAGTATCGAACCGTATTTATGTCGGGTTTTTATTGCCATTTTTCTGATTTTTACTGTTTCTCGGCCTGCTGTTATTTCTTCCGCCGTTCACGTTTTTATTCGGGTTGCCGTTATTTTGAGGAGCGGGTTTTTTCCTGTTTTTCTGTCTCCTTCTGTTTTTATCAAAACGTGTAAGACTGTCTTCCCCGACAGCGCTCTTAAATTCGGAATCAAGTTCGTCACTGTTAATGTTAATGTGGTAATCAAGTTTTTCGCCTTTCTTATTGCTGTCGATCATTTCTTTCACTTTTTCGACGGGAACGGGGAAAATCTGTGAACTTCCGGCGTTTGAGAAATACATTACTCCTTTCAGCACGTCGGTTTTTTGCAGGAATATCGTTCCGTTTGCCGTTTCTATCTGGCGAATTTTCGGAAAAGCGTCCCATGCGTCGAGATACGTATCCAGTTCATAGTTCAGACAGCATTTCAGCTTGCTGCATTGCCCGGCAAGTTTCAGTGGATTGACGGATATTTCCTGATGCCTTACCGAATTTGTCGATACCGATACAAAGTTCCTCATCCACTGGGCGCAGCATAACTCTCTCCCGCAGGGGCCGATACCGCCTATCAGTCCCGCTTCCTGACGTGCGCCTATTTGCCTCATCTCAATCCTGATTTTGAAAGTTTCGGCCATGACCTTAATCAGTTCCCGGAAATCAACGCGTTCATCGGCAATGTAGTAGAATATGGCTTTTGTTTTGTCGCCCTGAAAATCGACGTCGCCTATTTTCATCTCCAGCCCAAGCGAAGAAGCCATTTTACGGGACTGAATCATAGTGGTATATTCCATGGATACGGCTTCCTGCCACTTTTCGATATCTACAGGCTTGGCGATGCGGTATATTTTTTTCAACTCTGCCGTTCTGGCATCCGTAACGTTCGGATTCGATTTCAGGAATTTAATTTCGGCAACAGGCCCCAGAGCCGATACAATTCCGATATCATGACCCGGAGAAGCCTCAACGGCAACAATATCTCCTTCTTTCAAATCAATATTATTGACGTTTCTGTAAAATCCTTTTCGTGTATTTTTAAATCTGACCTCGAAAATATCGTATTTCCTGTCTGCCGGAATATTTCGCAACCAGTTGTAAACTGTCAGCTTGTGACAGTTTTTCACTGCCTTGCACGATAATATTTCCCCTTCTTTGCCCGTACTGGTGATGCAACCGCGAGACCAGTACAGTGTACCTTTATTTATTGTCATTTTTGTCCGTATATATTATAGAGAATGACATTCTGTCAATCTAATTTCCCGCAAAATTATACAAAAAAATCGAAAATGAAGGATATAGCGCTGCAAACATGAATCACTGCCTCATCAAGTCTCTGTATTTTTGTGCGATAAAATCTATCCATGCAGAATGACCGTTAAGGCTTTTGACTAATTGCAGTTCCTTTCCTCCGTTATCTGTAAAAAACTTCTTTAATTCGATATTTATCTCAATCTCTGTTTCCAGACAGTCGGAAACGAAGGACGGAGCAACGACAAGTATCCGTGTTTTCCCGTTTTTTATCATCTCGACAAGAACGGATTGTGTTGCAGGTCCCAGCCATTTCTTACTCATCTGCGACTGAAAACAGGTTACAGCGGTCTTTATTCCCAGCTCATTACAGATCAGCCTCGTTGTTTCGGCACATTCTTCAGGATATTTGCTGTCCTGTTTTTTGACGTGAGCCAGAGGCAGACTGTGATACGAAAATACCAGCCCGTCAAAACTTTGATAATCGTATTCCCTGATTCTCGCAACATAAGCGTCGATAAAGCCTTTTTCGTAAAAAAACGAATTGACGCTCACAATTTCGGGAATAACCGGAAATTTGCAGAGACTTTTTATTGCTCTTTCCAGAGGTACGCCGCTTGCCGACGACGAATAATGGGGATACATGGGCATAATCATTATCCTCGAAATGTTCCTGTTCACAACGGTTTGCACACAGTCTTCTATCAGAGGTTTGCCAAAACACATTCCAATAAAAACTTCGGTATTCAGTTCCTGCTGAAGTCTGTTTTTAAGAAAATCGCAGTAAAACGGAAGCGGAAATATGCCCTGATAAATGTCGGCAAGCATTTTGTAACGTTTTGACGATATGAACGAACGTATGGAAAAAATGCTTCTGCATACTATCAGAAACCGGAAGAATCGCGGCAGGGATATTATCCTTCTGTCGTTTAAAAATCGGTATAAATATTTCATGACGTCCCAGACACGATAGTGATCCGGACTGCCCGTATATATCAGTAATAATGCCGTTTTCATTCGGCGGTCAAAATCCCGTATAAATATTTCATTCCCGACGAGGCTTTTTCCTTAATGAACGTGATTTTTTTGCTCCCGCTATAATGCACGTCGTTAGGATCTATGATATAGACTGGTACATTCGGACGGGCGTATTCAATAAGTCCTGCTGCCGGATAAACGTTCAACGATGTGCCTGTTATTATGATAATATCGGCGTCCCGTACTTTCCCGACAGCTGTCTCAATCATTGGAACGGCTTCCCCAAACCAGACGATATGAGGCCTTAACGTACTGCCGTCTCCGGCTTTTTCTCCTTTCTGTATTGCTCTGTATCCTATTTCGTATATCAGCGAGGGATTTTCGGAACTTCTTGCCTTGGTCAGTTCTCCATGCAGATGGATTATTTTAGAACTTCCTCCGCGTTCATGCAGGTTATCCACGTTTTGAGTTATGATTTCGACATTGAATTTTTCTTCCAGCTTTGCCAGAATTTTATGAGCGTCATTGGGCTCAGCCTTTTCCAGTTCTTTCCTTCTTTTATTGTAAAATTCCTGAACCAAATCGGGATTTTTATGCCATCCGTCGATACTTGCAACTACACTGATATCATACTCTTCCCATAAACCGCCCGAATCACGGAATGTTTTTATTCCGCTTTCGGCGCTGATACCCGCGCCGGTAAGGACAACTATGTTTTTTTTCTCTTTCATTTCCACGTCTTTATTATATAAATAATTGCGCAAAATTACTAAAAAACAATTAACAGACAACTTTTTTGTAAATTGATTTTGAAATTATAAAATAGTATCGTACCTTTGCACCGCCATTTGGCAAGGGTCCGGTAGCTCAGCTGGATAGAGCAACAGCCTTCTAAGCTGTGGGTCTTGGGTTCGAATCCCAACCGGATCACTACCCTGTTTATTTCTCGCGCAGTGTAGTTTTGTGAGTTGGATATGCGACGAAGCAATCCAGAAATACACGACCTTCTGGATTGCACAGTTTTCTGCAAAAAAACTCACAATTCTCACCCGTTTGATGTATAACAGGTTTCGGTTTATTCTCGTGAGCGGACTTTATAAGCTTATGGAAGGAACAAAGTAGAAAGAAAAACCACAAAGGTTTTGTGTAAATTTTCAAATATATTTTTTCAAAAATCCTTTCATTTCACATATTTTTTCCAAAATCCCGGAGAATCGGGAAGTCTGCTTTTATGTAAATAGTAGCTAAATGGAAAAAACATTCTTTTTTTCTTCTCATTTTCCATCCCGTCCGGCGATATACCGTCAACTGTATGCGCTAATACTTTGAGAATTGCTTCGTAAGGTATATCAGTCATTATTTTAAGATGGACAAGATGCTGGAACTGTTCCAAATAATACAGTCCCGACTTATCTTTATCAAATTTATATTTATAAAAATGATTGTGCACATTATAAGATTTTTTCGCTGTCAATTCACTTGAATTGGAATAAGATTGAGCAATAATCTCAGTCAATAATGTGTCCTGTCTGCTTATTGTGTATAAAAAATAGTGATAATGCCGTTTATCAGGGTATTGTGTATATACCTTTATTATCCAGTAATCGCTGTTCTCATCATAAACTTCCGAAAAGAAAG
>JAISPE010000252.1 GCA_031275145.1 Prevotellaceae bacterium
ATACCCGATCCGCGGGCTACGGCGAGCAGGGGATTGTCGGGGACTTTGAAATCGATATTTATTTTCTCTTTCAGACGTTTATCCAGGCCTTTCAGCAAAGCTCCGCCGCCTGTAAGAAATATTCCGTTTTTAACTATATCGGCATATAATTCGGGGGGAGTCTGTTCAAGGACAGTCATGATTGCTGCTTCCACTTTTATCAGCGACTTGTCGAGACAGTGAGCTATTTCTTCGTAATTGACGGTCAATTCTATCGGTAAAGATGTCATAATATTGGGGCCTCTTACGACAAAATCGTCGGGCGGGTTTTCGAGTTCCGTAATAGCCGCGCCCACTCTGATTTTGATTTCTTCCGCGGTAGCTTCGCCGACTTTAATATTATGCTGATGGCGCATATACTGCTGAATATCGGAAGTAAAATCGTCGCCGGCGACCCGTATGCTCATATTGCAGACAATTCCTCCGAGCGAGATAATAGCTATTTCCGTCGTTCCTCCGCCTATATCCACCACCATATTTCCTTCGGGAGCTTCCACATCAATTCCTATTCCCAGAGCGGCGGCCATAGGCTCGTGGATCAGATGCACCTCGCGGCTGCCCGCCTGGTCGGCGGAATCGCGTACAGCCCTTATTTCCACTTCGGTGCTTCCCGATGGAATACAGATTACCATCCGCAGTGAAGGAGTGAAAAAGCGTGATTTCGCCGGAATCATCTTAATCATTCCTCTGATCATCTGTTCGGCGGCCTCGAAATCGGCGATCACACCGTTTTTCAGAGGCCGCACAGTTTTTATGTTCTTATGTGTTTTACCGTGCATCTGTCTGGCAGACTCGCCGATAGCAATCGTTCTTCCGGTATTCTGGTCAATGGCCACAATCGAGGGCTGGTTAACAACGATTTTATCATTGTACATAATTATCGTGTTCGCTGTGCCCAAGTCCATCGCAAGATCCTGAGTTAAAAAAGATAGTGCCATTTTATCTGTCTGTTTTAAATTTATGTTTTACTAATGTTTGAAATGTCTGTATCCGGTGATTACCATTGACATGCCTGCCCTGTCGCAAAAATCGACAGATTCCTGGTCGCGTACAGAGCCTCCGGGATGTATAACCGATGTAATACCCTCTTTTGAAGCTATCTCGACACAGTCGGGGAAAGGGAAGAAAGCATCGGAAGCCATCACTGCGCCCGATAGGGAGAATCCGAAATTCTTTGCCTTTTCGACGGCCTGTTTCAGCGCATCTACCCTCGAAGTCTGGCCGACGCCGCTTGCCAGCAACTGTTTGTCTTTCACCAGAACGATGGTATTCGATTTGGAATGTTTCACGAGTTTGTTTGCGAAGAGCAGATCGTTGATTTCCCGGTCTGACGGCGTTTTTTTTGTAACCTGTTTCAGGTACGGGATGTCTTCGGAAATGCTGTCGGTGTCCTGCACCAAAACGCCGTTAAGAATCGACCGGAACTGTTTTTGCTGGCGGCCGCTTGGTTTTACATCCAGTATAATCCTGTTCTTTTTGCTTTTAAGCAGATTTAAGGCTTCGTTCGAGTATCCGGGTGCAAGAATTATTTCGAAGAACAGTTTATTTATTTCCACTGCAACATTTATATCTACCGGGCTGTTGGTTATGATTATTCCTCCGAATGCCGATATGGGGTCGCCGGCCAGAGCTTTTTTCCATGCTTCCAAAGGACTGGCGTCCGCCGCACAGCCGCATGCATTGTTATGTTTAATGATTGCGTAAGCGGTTTCCGTGAAATCTCCCATCAGGGCAAAAGCGGCGTCTATATCCAGAAGATTATTATAGGATATTTCCTTTCCATTCAGTTGAGTAAAAATTTCGTCAAGTTTCCCGTAGAAAATGCCTTTTTGATGAGGATTCTCTCCGTAACGCAGTCTGTTTGCGGGGGAGATATTCAGCGTGAATTTTTCCCTGTTCAGCAGAGAAGCAAAATAATCGGAGATATCTCTGTCATACCCTGCTGTTGTTTCGAAAGCATCGGAGGCATAGCGTATTCTGTCTTCGAGGTCGGTGAATCCGTTTTTCGTTTCCAGCAGTTCGAGCAGCGCAGCGTACTGGCTTCGCGAGGATACGACAAGCGTGTCTCTGTAATTTTTGGCTGCCGCCCGTATCAGGGAAATCCCGCCGATGTCGATCTTTTCAATTATCTCTTCATGAGAGGCATCCGAAGCCAGAGTTTCGGAAAAAGGATACAGATCAACAATGACAAGGTCTATTTCGGGGATTTCGTATTTGGCCAGGTCTTCTTTGTCCGAACTGTTGTCACGACGGCTCAATATACCTCCAAACACTTTGGGATGCAGAGTTTTTACCCGTCCGCCCAGAATTGACGGATATCCCGTAAGGCTTTCAACAGAATGAACTTCGGCAATATTTTTGATAAAATCAAAAGTCCCTCCTGTCGAATATATGGTAACTCCCTGTTTACGGAGCATTTTTACTGTTTTCTCAAGATTATCCTTGTAATAAACGGAAATCAGAGCGGATTTAATTTTTTTTCGACTCATTGTTTTTTTATTTTTACCTTGTATTCAACTGTTTATATTATTAAATTCATTTATTTTCAGGGCATAAAGATAAACATATATTTTCATGTTTTCCTGTTATTGCAGTGAAATATTTAATTTTTTTTGTAGTCATATATCAAATCTCCATTGCCGGATGTCAGGATAACAGCGGGTTCGCCTTCCGAAGGCAAAAGATTTGCGTCGTTTTTACGGATGCTGCCGACCGTTCCCGATATAAGAAACATTTCGGGAGATATTCTGTTTACGCATATCGCGTACCTTGGTCTGTCGGAGGGATATACCGAGCTTTTTATGACCTTCCCTCCGGAATCGATTATCAGCGAGAAAATTCCCAGTCCGGCGCTTTCTTTTTTACCCTGAACGTCAAGCTCCGCGTAATTGCCGAACAGTATGAATCCGCCGTTGTCCGACGGGAAAATACTTATCAGTTCGCCACTGAGTTTTATATCCGAACGGAATTTCTGCTGACTGTCTTTAGAAAGCTGCTGCACAACGAGTACACTGTCCCGAAACCATTCTTCGGTGTTGCCGTAAAAAGTGAGCAGCGCTGTTTCGGATATTTCGTCGTATAAAATGTTCCGTCCCAGCGGGAGGTCTTTTTCGGGAAGGGTAATTTTCTGTTTTTCGACGCCCTTGATGTCGTATTTCACAATTGTCTGCGTTGTTAAAGACGGGTCGGAAACGTTTTTGGAACTTACCAGACTCATCACCCCCGCCGGAACGCTGCAAACAGACATGGAACAGTCGTCGTATATTATCCTGGATACATCTATGGTTTTGAGCCAGTCTATGTTTCTGGCGTCGGCGCTGAAAGCCGTAAAGGCAATCGAATATCCCTGCGAATTGATAGACGCGCCTCCCAGAAAGACGCTTCCATCCCCGTTTTCCGATATACTCTTGACTATATATCCGGAACTTGAGGGCCGGTAAAAGCCCGAGCCGTTAATTTTCGGGATGTTAACCCTGTTATAGATGAAACTGTTTTCCCTGTCCGCAATCTTTGAGTTGATAACGTACTGTTTATAGTTCCCGATACAGCTGTCATACAGGCTGGAAACTGTTTCCGTAACGGGAGAGCTCTGTTTTATTGAGGGATATTTGGATTTCATTTTTTTATCGACGGCCAATAATTTGGAATACATTTCCATAAGAGAATGGATGTAACCGGCTTGTCCTGCAGCGGAATAACTGTTACTTATAGCAGTATTCCTTTTGTCGTACACCAGATTAAGGAAATCGACAATCCTGTATTTACGTTCGATTTCCAGATACAGGGGTGTGATTTCCTGCAGATTTCTTAATTCTTCCATCAGTTTGTCATCTGCATAATTTACCGGAGGAACGGGCGCTTTCGATTCGTTAATGTCTCTGATATGCATATCTAATTTTTGCCTGACGATACCGGTACTTTCGACCGTACGGCGCACTGTTTCATCATAATACTTCTGCTGCTGAACAGCCCATGACTTATAGTCCCACAATCCGGCAACACTGCTGAAATCTGCCGGCGACAGTCCGTCTATCCTGAAATCGACTATATTCTTATAACTGAAGTTCATGCCGGGAATTTTACCGTTGCCGTCAAGGAGTTTTCTGTAATACAGAACGGAATCAAACATGTTTATCAGTAATGACAGGGATTTGGCGCTACTCTCCCAGTTAATATACAAATCATTAATATTCCTGTTGTTATTACAGATATTTCTGTAAATGTCCATACAGCTGTAATACGATTTAACCATCGAGGAACGCAGGTTGAAAGTTGCCGACACTTCTGCAAAAAACAGCGAGTCGATGCCGCGTTTCGTGCTTATATATACGCTGATGTCCTGCGCCGTCAGTCTTCGCTGCGACGCATTTACGGCAGCAAACAGCGACTGGTCCTTACGCGCCTCGTTATCGTTGATATACTGTTTGCAAACGAGATAATAGCCGTCGGAAAGATGATACAGGCTTTTTATTCTGTTATAATCTGTTAAGGGATTCAAATCTTTCATTATAGACGAGGCAAGCTCGGCCAGCTGATAATAGAGACTTGCCCTTTCGATAAAAGGATTCAGACTGAGAAAATCGGAATATTCGCCAAAAGCTTCCTCCCTGCTTAATTCGGACACTTTTTTGACAACATTTTCATATTTCGGGTTTCTTTGCGCAAAAGAAACATTTGAAATCAGCAGTAAACTGACAAATACAATCTTTAAATATGAGCGCTTACTGTTTGTTTTACCGTAATATATCATTTTTTTATCCATTCTGTACAGACTGCAAAATTACATTTTTTGTGATTACCTGCAAAGCTGTTCGCAGGTTATTTTTTACCAAACGGTCAGCGCATGATCGACGGTGCGCCGGCTCTCGAGCTGACGGTGCGAAGTCGTCGTAAATGTTGGCGCAATCGTCGTAAATATTGGCGGAATCGTCGTAAATGTTGGCGAGATTGTCGTAAATATTCGGGATGTTGTCGCAGACATTCGGGAAAGCGCTATATTATTTCCAAACGCCAAAATTTCTCCAGCCTTGCGGAAACCCCATATCTTTAAAATTTAGTAAATTACCTCCATTATCAATTGTTTCAAAAAGATTGTTTTTGAAATTGCTTTGTGGGCTTATTATCCTGATAATATATTGAATACAACATAATGCAGCAAAAATCTTATTTTTGTAGATTTTGTTCAAATTTTGCCTGTCAATAAACGGAAACTTTGTGTTGTACGGCATTTTTAATTCAACATGATAACGGCGATTCCAAATTCGGCTATGGTGGGCGCAATAGTTTCGTAACACTGAAAATGAATAAATCCAATTTTCGAGAATAAATGAATTAGACAATCCAAAAGAGAGTGCAATTCTTTTATACGGTTCTGATTTACAATCTAAATTTGCGATCAGTTTACTCAAATTTCCAAAAGACAGAGTTTCCAGTGTCATCCAGGCTGGAGGTAAATCAGGACTTGAATATTTGTTTTTGTAATGCTGCACAAAATCCTCATCACTGCGACTCACATCTTCCGAAACCTTTTTCATTAGAAAATCATATACAGAAATAGATTCTGTCTGTGAAATCCGAATTTGCTTATTTGGATTGAAATATGTGTTTTTATCAACAAACCAGTGGCTGTTATCTGTCTCAATGCTGTATTCGTAAATGAATTTTGTTCTTAAGGCGACTTCAATTTTTTCGAGCGTTAAAAATCAGTACCCGCAAACGCCTGTCAAAGCAATATAAGTCAATAATATCCTCAAAATGAATATTATTTCTAAAAAAACAGTGGTCGTTTTCCTGACTGTCATTATCCTGAAACGGGAAAGTATATGCCCGCAAACGGTAATAACTGATGTTTGAGAGATAGTTTCCGGCAGATTTTTCGTCATTTATGAGCAGTCCGCGAGATTTCAGTTTTTTTATTTGTTGCTCAATTTTAAGAGGCTTCTTAGTATAATGCATTTACAGTCAATATTGTTATAAAACTCGAAGTCCCCGCCGGGTGCGCTGTTCTAACGGGAAGCGTGCGAGGAACTATCGGTGCAAAGATACGATATTTTTCAATACTGCCAATTTTTTTTGCTATTCGTACGGGCCACTTTGTCCGCTTTGAACAAATCCATGCAATTGCCAGGCGTATTTTGAAACAGTTATTGCCCAACGGAATTCCTTTTGTTGGATTTTGCTCTAATTCTTCAATTAACGAGGCAAATTCCGTTTTTAGTGACGGGATTTTTTTGGCCAGTCGCTTCAGCTGTCTGTCGAAAGGCGCTATCGTGAGTACGTTATAGCTCATTAAGCAACTCTTTTGCCTGACGTGCAACTGATTTACTTTCCTTTACCAGATTAACCGTATCAACGGCTTCTTTGATTTCCTGCAGTAACAATGCCTTTTCATTTGTAAGCAGCTGAACTTTTACAAACGAAAAATTACGGAGTAACTCTAAAAAAAATAACGATTTACTTTCTTCTATATCTAACAGAACTTTCATATATATTAGAGATTATGTTAATTAAAATTATATTGGAACGGGTTTCGTTTGAGTCTAAAATTGTGCAAAGCAGCACAAGTGTGAAAGACAAACTTGACAAAATCATTTTTTCTCAACCGGCATTCATCCTTAACAGTTCTATATCTTTTCGC
>JAISPE010000265.1 GCA_031275145.1 Prevotellaceae bacterium
TATCGGATATGTTTCCGAAAAAAGTTATCGCTTCGGTAACAGGAATAGGCGGAATGGCAGGCTCGGCAGGCGCTATATTAATCGCATGGGTGACGGGACTGTTACTCGACCATTTCAAAATTTTGGGGGAAATAGAAACAGGATACGGAATTATGTTCGTCGTATGCGCACTGGCGTATATCGTCGCATGGATTGTGATGAAAATTCTTGTCCCGAAATTTAAAATTGTAGACGATTTGTAGGCCCGTAAAGATTTTTGACAGAATTACTTTTTATTACTTTTTTTTGACAGAATTAACATAATTTGCAAAATTAACAGATTTGTAAACTATGAAAATTCTGTCAATTCTGTCAAAAAAGAGAAAAGTAACAAAGGGATGAGAAATAAATAACATATAACGGTTAAAAAACCTCATTTTTACCTCATTTTTAAAACAAACCAACCTTTCATAGAACTAAAATGTAAAGATCGCATAATTAGATTATTCATGATAGCATCCTTTGCCGTATGCTTTAGCTTACGGCCCGTTGTACCTCCCCGTTTCTTACGGATTCACCGGCGGCTCGGCAATTCCCCACGATTTATTCGGTTTGTCGCCCATGACGAGCCTCAGTTTGCCGCCGGCGCTGATATCGTCGTGGCTGAACCGGGGTTTGTTCCACGGTTTGCCGTTTAGGGTGGCGGACTGGATATATTTGTTGTCGGCAGAAGCATTTACCGCTTCGATTTCAAAACGGTTACCCTTGCCCAAATCTATACTGACACGACTGAAAACGGGACTGCCTATATCGTACGCTGGCGAGCCTGGCGTTACGGGATAAAATCCCATCTGGCTGAATACGACAAATGCCGACATTCCTCCTCCATCCTCGTCGCCAGGGACGCCCATAAGGTCGTTTCTAAACCACTGTTCGAGCAGGTTACGGATACGTTTCTGTGTCCGCCATGGCTGGCCGGCGTAATTGTAGAGATAAGGAATATGCAGCGACGGCTCGTTTGCCATCGAAAACATGCCGACATTTCCCGTATGGTCGGGCAAAGTGTTGTAAAATTCCCATCGTGACATACCGTAAGGCGTGTTGAACATATCTTCGAGCGCATTGATGAAAGCCTCGTTGCCACCGAGCAGCGCTATCAGTTCGGCGATGTTGTGCTGCACGTCCCAGCGGTAAATGTATCCGTTGTTTTCGTCGTAATAATCGCGCGCTCCCGGTCCGCCCGATATGCGATAGTCGATGCCGGAGATGAAATTTCCATCCTTGTCCTTCGGATGAAAAAATCCTGTCGCGGGATTGAACAAATTGCGGAAATTGTACGAGCTGCGGAGGAAACGCTCTGCGTCGTCCTTTCTCCCCAGAGCCGTCGCAAGACGCGAGAGACACCAGTGGTCGTACGATGTGCCGAGTGTGACGGCGACAGGCTGGCGTTTCTCCCACGAATTGACGCCGCGGACAGTCTCCGTTTCGCCGGCGTTCAGTGCGGGGAAATACCCGTTCTTTTTGTAAAAGTCATCAAGTTCGCCGGCGGGAATGTTCGACCAGGGAATAAGCGAACGTTCTTCGACAGATCCTTTGCATGCCTCGTAAGCCTTTTCCAGATCGAAGTCCTGCAATCCTTTGGCCCAGGCGTCTGCCACCATAGCCACGCCATGGTTGGAGTTCATGCAGCGAGCGTCGCCCGATACGCCCGGGAAGGTAGGCATCCATTTGTTTTCCGACTGTTCCGCCATTAACACGTACGAACGGATAATGTCGCTTTCCGCCTTGCTGTCTATCAGTATACGTAACGGATGCGCCGCGCGGTATGTGTCCCAGATCCAGTCGTCGGTATAAAACGGACGGCCTTCGTCGTCGTGCACCCTGTTGTCGAACCCGCTGTAATAGCGACCGTCTTCGCTGAGTACGACGGGACGTTCATATACGCGGTAGAGCGAGGTATAAAAGACTGTCTTTTCGTTGTCCGTTCCGCCTTCGATGCGGATTTTTCCGAGCGCTTCGTTCCATATCCGCCGTCCCTCGGAGGCCACCGCTTCGACATCGTATCCGGCAATTTCGCGTTCGAGGTTTTTCCTTGCCTGCTCAATGCTGATAAAGGAGACGCCATACCGGAGTCCCAGCTTCGCCGTGCCTGCGGGATACTCCAGCACGAGCGCATCGTCTGTCATTACTCTTTGTACAGGTCTCGCATCCGTTTCGGCATAAAAATAGACCTTTGTCTTCCCTCCGGCAGACTTGGACCCGCTGATAACCTGTCCTTCCGTTTTCAGTTCGCTGCGGCGGATTCCGAAAATCAGGTAAGGAGCGCTTTCCTGTGGAAACGTCAGACGGTACACCGCGCTTTGGCGAGACGGGGCATAATCTGCATGAACATCTATCTCGTCGAAATATACGCTGTAGCGATATGGCTTCAGCTTTTCGCCGTCGTAGCTGAGCGACATTGCCGGCGGTACAAAAGGCGTGCTGCCGGAATGTGCGTACGGCATGAAATTGAGAGTCGAAGCGCTGCGATGGCTTGTCACAATCAGCGGCAATCCGTTCAGCCGGTTTCCTGTGAAATCCGTACGGAGTGGAAAAATACGCATCATACTGTTTGGAAGGCATACCGTAGGGTACGTCGGCACTAACATGTGGCTGATACTTCCAATGTACGGGTTTACATAATCAACCGGTTCCTGTCCGGCTGCGTTTTCCCGACTGCACAAGACTGTCAGGAAAAGTATCGCTGTCAAAGCGAAAAATTTACTTTTTGTTTTCATCGTATGTATTTTAAATAATCTGTTTACCGTTTGTTATTTGCTGTTATTCCCCGCAATGACGAAGAGTCGGAAAACAGTTTTCTGCAAAAAAAACTCACAATTTTCACCCGTTTGATGTATAAATAAACATTCAGAAATCGAAATCAAAATCATTCAGTTCGTTGAGTTTTTCTGTTTCTTCTTCCGACAGTTCGGTTTGCAGTATTTCCGCGATTTTTTCGGCTCCCGTACCCCAGAGTTCGCCCAAAAGTTCCGCGATACTGTTTTTCTGGGCAGGCTCAAACTGTCCGAAAGCACGGCGAAGAAAAACGAGCGAACGGTAAAACTCCCCGTCGTCAAGCGAATTGATATAACTGTCAAGTTCCCGCCACAGCGAAACTCTCGACAGCAGGGCGTACCTGTTTCTGCCCGAAAGACCTTCGAACCATCCGGCGCCAAGATCGGCAGGAATGCCGGGCGACAGACGTCTTGACACTTCCCTTGCACAGTCATCGTCCGAAACAATATTGTGTTCCAGCATGATTGAGAACGCCATGCCCGACAGTATAGTGTTTAAATCGTCACGCGTGGCCAGCTGTTCCAGTTCGTTTTGCCACAGCTTTGTATCCACGCAGTCATACATTTCCTGCGAAACAAGTTCCATTGCGTTAATACATTCGCCGATTTCTTTCGCCGCGCTGTTATCGCAGCCCGACGCCGAAACCAGCAGCAACGAAGCCCTGAGAAACAGCTGTTGAAGGACAGGCTTAAGAGGCTCAAGATTAAATTTGCGAATATCTCCGTACTGAATTAAGGCCGATAATTCCTGCGCAGCTCTGGCTGTTTCCTTAAAATTCCCGGATTCCACGAGCAGGCTTTGCAATACGCTTATCGCATTTTCGAACAGTTTTGTCAAATTACATTCGCAGGCGTCTTTTATCGTCTTCGCAGCTTCCGCAACATCATGACACAAGGTAAGACGTTCTTTTAACAGATATGCCGCAGCGAGTTCTATGGTTTCGCCTTTCAGATTTGTCTCCACGATTTCTATTTCCACCTCCGGCGTCCAGCGGAGTTCCCATAACTCTTTCCATGTTGCGCTATCCTGATTGACAGGCAACTTGCGTGCAAAATTTATGTTGAGGACATTCAGACAGTGTAAAAATGTAGACCGGTTGAGGTCGATAAAAGCAGCTTCCACGGATTTAACCTTATGGTTTTCCCTCAAGTCAAGTTCCAGCATTTTGGCGACCGGCGACTTGTAATCCGTAAGTTTCAGCCGTCGCAGTTCCCTGTTCATGTTTTCCTGAATGGGCGTCTGTCCCAGGCTTTCGGGTAACGAGCCGATTGCTGTGCCGATATCTATTCTGTTCAATGCCTCGGCTACGACCGGGAGTTCGCCTCCGCCGAAACAGGTTACGGCAGCGTCGTGCAAATCACCGAGTACGGGCAAAGATCCGGAACGCATTGACGCAAGGGATTCTGCAAGCCTGACCGCTTCGATTACACTTGCCGGCGAAGCGTTATGCCCGGCTTTGCGCTGTAGCTGCGCTATTTTTGAGAGATATATCGCGGGAAGCCGGTTCAGGCAGTTTTCCTGCATGGCATCCCACATGCTTTCAAAGTAATAGGGGGCTTTATTTCCCGCTCCGTATCCCATTCTGCTGCTTAATCTCAAATACGAATACGGCATCAGGGTTATTTTTGTCTGCGTTTTGGGTACGGTTTTCAGATCTTTGTCGGAAAGAGCCGGCTCATCGTTAGTTATGCCCGACACATGGTATGCGCCGACAACAACGACTATGTCCTCAATCTTGACTCCCGAATCGAGAGTTTTATCGATTTCCCTGCGCATGTGTGCTTCTCTCAGTGTGTTGTATGAATAATCGCGGGGAACGGCTTCAAATTCCCTGTCGATAACCATTTCCCTGATTTCCTTCGACTGAAATTTCAGTCCTTCCCTGAAAGTGTCTCTGTTCAGGTTATGCTCGAAATATCTTTCCCAGTAGCTTTCGTAATCATCTTCATTATAGAGAGCTGCAATCTTTTCATATAATTTGCCGTGATATTCGTAAAAATCTTTTGCTTCGTCGGTAACAGCCTTATCTTTAAACTCGCCAAGTTTCAGTAAAACAGTTGAAGGGAGGTCGATAAAACGCAGCTCGCACCTGTTTCTTTTACCCCAGCATATTGCCTGATATTCGGGAGAATAACTTGCAAAAGGATATAATATCGTTTCAACGGGAAGCTCGGCAGTATAGGCCAACAGCGCAACAGGCGGAACAACATTCCTGTCAGCAATGGATTCGATAAATTCATTTGCATCGGACGGGCCTTCTATCAGAATACATTTCGGCTTCTTCGACTCAAGATAATCAAGAAGATGATATGAAGCGCCCGGCGACAGATGCCGTACTCCGAAAACATTAAGATT
>JAISPE010000344.1 GCA_031275145.1 Prevotellaceae bacterium
TCCGGCGCTTCGCGCCATTTTTTCAGCATATCCAGATCTTTTTCCTCGATATAGTTAGAGGCGAGCGCTTCTGTCAGGAGTACGGAATAATTGCTGAGAGCATGAAAATCGCATTTCGCAGCATGGAAATTTTGCCGTGCCGTTTCAAATTCGTAAGAAAAGATTGCAAGCAGGCCGAGTACATCGGCGTCGGCCTGACGCAGCGCTTTTACGGCGGCAATACTGCTTCCTCCCGTCGAAATCAAATCTTCGATAACAACAACTCTGGAATTTACGGGCAGTTCGCCTTCAATCAGGTTTTCCAGTCCGTGACTTTTAGCCGTTGCCCGCACGTAGACAAAAGGAAGATTCAGCTCTTCGGCGACTAATATTCCATGAGCGATAGCGCCGGTTGCAACTCCGGCAATGACTTCCGTATCGGGATAATACTCTTTTATATACGAGGCAAAGCTTCTGCAAACCGACTTTCGCGCTTCGGGGTATGACAGTATTTTCCTGTTGTCGCAATATATCGGCGATTTCCATCCCGACGCCCATGTAAAAGGTTCTTGTACGTTTAATTTCACCGCTTTTATTTTCAGAAGTATCGATGCGATTTTATTTGCTGTATTCATCTTTTATATAACTGGTATTTATTTTTTCCTTACTTATTTTCAGCAGAAGTATTCCTGTAAAAATCCAGAATAATTCTCTTATACGGGTAATGATACTCACAATAAAAGCCGGACTCGAAGGCAGACCGAGCACTTCAAAAGCGAGCATATAACCGCCTTCCTTCGACGCTATCTGCATGGGAATGAAGAATACTGCGTTGGCAAACAGCGAATAGCCCGCCGTTATTACTATCGCGTCAAGAAACGAAACACTCAGGCCGGGAAACATGACCGCCAGAGCATACATAATGATATTTACCTCGCAACACATCAGAAAACGCGATGCAAGTTCGGCCGCAAACGACCAGTAAAACGATGAGCGTCTGTGAGTATGTAAATGGGAAATGTGATAGTCCATTTCCTTCAGTTTGTCCTGTTTGGTTACACTGATTTGCCGCGCCCATTTCTTTATAAACGGAATTTTTGACAGTATCCTGAACATACGGACTGCCATGCCTTTCCTGTAACCGCGGATAAACAGCAGTACCGCAAAGCAAAACACTGCAAACAGAACGGATAAACAGACGAAAGGTATCCACGACAGTCTGAAAAAGACCAGAACAAGTACTGTCGAAATCATCCAGAATATGATATGCGCAAACACGTGCATCATCGAATACAGTATGACACAGGATGTCGCCTTTATCGAACTCATATATTCCTTCAAAAGCATTATCCTGTACGGTTCGCCTCCTATTTCCGCAAACGGGGTGATGTAGTTGATTGCAAATCCGGCAATTGTTGTACGCATTAGGAATGCGAACGAAGGTTTTTTTTCTCCCTCTTCGTTGCATATTATCATCTTCCATGCCACTGCGTTTAATATATAGACGATAAACCACAGAAAAACAATGACGAAAAACCACAGACGTATTTCAATCAGCCCTTTAATTATGGTATCTATACCTATTTTATATATCATGAAGCCGAGTGCGGCAAAACTGACAGAGAACAAGAGTATTTTATATAGATTTCTTTTACTCAACTTTTATGTGAAATTAACAGTAATCAGTAACATATACAGTCTATTCCGGCAATTCGCCGAGTTTCTGTTTCGCTTCGTCGACAACTCCGTCGTCCTGATGGGGATAGCCGGTCACTACCGATTCGTATGTCGCTCTGGCCTGCGCTATGTTATTATTATGCACACAGATGTCTCCAAGTACAATAAATGATTTTGCCATCCAGTAAAGCTGGCGCGACTGACTGTCCCACGAAGTGACTTCCTCTTCAGCGTCTTTGTATTTTTTCAGGGCATAGTACGAGACAATCAGTCTGTATTTTGCTTCTGCGTCTACGGGCTGGTTGAGGTCTACGGCCAGAGACTTGAATATTTGCACTGCCTTGCTGTGGTTTCCCGACTGCTGGCTTGCCCGCCCGATAATCAGGTTTGCCTCCTTTTTCAGTTCGGGTGATATTCCTGTCGATGCGATGATTACGTTTGCCGAAGCGGCGGCCTTTTCGTTATTTTCCACAGCCACGTATGAACGCATACAGCCAAGTTCCGCGTCGAATTTTCCGGCAGGCGTTTGTGCCAGACGTTTGACCTGTTCGAATGCGGCTGCGGCGTCGGCGTAGTTTTTCAGATTGTAGTTCGCGCGGGCAACTCCCGACCATGCGGCTTCGGTGAAATCGTTTGCCGGCTGACGAACGACGAAACTGTAACTGTTCAGTGCTGCGCCATAATCCTGCTGTTTCATTGAACAGTCGGCAAAATAGAAGTTGGCAGGCGTCAGAAACTGTCCAGAAGGATGTTCTTCCAGATATTTTTTCATTGCAGGCAAGGCTCTTGCGCAGTCGCCGGTTTGATACAGCCGTTCTGCCGCGATGAATATCAGCGAATCTTTTTCATCCTGACTGCTGATCCCCTTTCCGATTCTGTTCGAATAGCTAATATACTCGTCCATGCGGTTCTGGTCCATGTATATGTTTTTTATTCCTTCCATGGCGCTCTGTGCTTCAGACGAATTTGGAAACTTGTCCACAACCTGCTTGTAATATGAAAGAGCCTTGTCGGAATTTCCCCTGTTCAGTTCGATCAGTCCCAACTCTAACAGCGAACTGGAATAGACGGGCGACGAATGGTATTTCGATGTGACGGACTGGAACGCGGCGATTGCATCGTCGTATCTCATTAACTGCTGATATGTTCTGCCCAGTTCGTAATATGCTGTCGGTACGCGGCTCGAATTGGGATACGAACGGGGTATGTGTTTCAATGCATTTATTTTAGCCTCCGCTCCGGATATAAAACCCAGCGATATTCCTCTTTGCAGAGCCGAATAGTCGGGGTTCGGGATTCCGAGGCTTTCGCTTGTCGTATAATTGTCTGCCGCAATCTGATAGTCGCGTTTTTTGAAATAACAGTCGCCTATGCGGTTGTAACAGTCGCCAAGATACACTGTTTTCCTTGATGTGCCCGCTTCGAAGCTCACGTATTTCCTGAACCATGTAAGCGCCTGATCATAATTCTGTTCCTTGAAATAACAGTATCCGATATTATAATGGGCTATGCTGTATTCCTGCAAGTTGAAAGAGCCGGCAGTGTTGATGAAAGTCTGAAAAACGGTGCGTGCCGATGCGTAATTTTCCAGAGCATACGTGGCGTTGGCTTTTCCGTAAACGGATAAGGCCTTTACCGAATTGTCGCTGCCAAACACCGAGCTGTTTATGGCAAGGTCGAACATTTCTATTGCTTTGGTATAATCTTTATTTTTAGCGAATGACGTTCCGGCAGCAAAAGCGATACGCTGTATTGCAGACCGTTCGGAAACAGACAGGTCGGGATTTGTCTGAAGAAGCCTGATTGCTTCGGGGTAGTCGCCTTTTTTTGCAGCGGACTCGGCTCTGTATGACAGCAATTCCAGATTGTTGATTTCGTCGGGATACTTTTCGAGGTATCCGTTCATTGGTATCTCGTTATTTTGCAGTTCCAGCGACAGTTTTGCATAATTAAGAAACGCATCTTTCTGAACAGCCGTATTGAACTCTGTCTGCGATGCTCTCATGAAAGCTCCGGCGGCATCCTGTCTGGAATTTATTTGCAGATAACAGTCGCCCAAATGATAATCGGCCATTTGACTTAAAGAATCTTTGGCTCCGGCTGCTGCCGAAGCAAAACTTTTTGCGGCCGAAGAATAATCTGTTTCCTTATAGGCAAGGAATCCTTTAAGATAATAATCTTCGCGTGACAGTCTGGATGCGGATTTCTCGTATTTTGCAAAATATTCCGCAGACTTTTTAAAGTCGCCTTTTTGCAGATATGCTTCTGCAAGGAGACGGGTAATTTCGCCCGCCCTGCTTTCGGTAGAACGCGAGAGGAAATCTTCCCCTTCGGTGATGACTTTGTCGAAATCCTTTTGTATGAATGCTATTTGAAGTGTATAATACGGAACTACGGATGCATAGTTCGGATTTGTCTTTAACCGTTCAAATCCCTGTGAGGCGACAATGTAATTGCCTTTTTCGTATTCAATGTGAGAATAATAGTACAGTGCGGCGTCGGCATACATGTTCCTCTGGTCTTTGATTTTCCGGAAATCGTCGACAGCCTTGTCCACGTTTCCCGATTTATAGTTGCTGTATCCCGATTTAAAATGATATTCGGCTCTTTCCGAAGAGGGTACGTCGGATGCGGATATCTGTTTAAACGCCTCCGATGCGTCTTTGTATTTGCCCTTGCTGTAAAGATACCGGCCATATCCGAACATCGCCTCCGGATAATGAACGTTTTTCGGTCTGGAATTTATTATTTCCGACAATAAAACTTCCGAGTTGCTTTGCCCGTTATATAACGCGCTCATGGCTTCGTAAAAAGCAATGTCGTCGTCTGTCAAAGCATTTCCGGACCCGTTTTTCGCCAGATATATCTTTTCCAGCGAGGAACGATACATCTCTTTGGAGTATAAATCCGTGATTTGTTTGAGATATATGTCTTCAACAGGATAAGAATAAATATCCTGAGCTTCAAGCTTTACAAAAGCCGAATACATAAATATTACCGTATACAAAAATCGCCTGTTCATAATATAATCTTTATACTTGTTAACTATAAAACACATAATAAGTAATTCGCAAAAGTATAAAAAAAACGGAATATGA
>JAISPE010000392.1 GCA_031275145.1 Prevotellaceae bacterium
TTGTTGCCGCTGACGCCGCGGTTGTATATCTTCAGCTGCCTGTCAGCATGCGTTTTCAGCAGCTGTGTAGCCGTAAACAGCGGATAGCCGCTACCCAGCTGCTCATGTACGTTGCACACATTACTTTCCCTCTTCCGTCCGCAATCCGTGATGGAATCGCCCTGAAAAAGGATCACTCTACTGTTCTTCAAACTGATTTTCGGCGCGTTCACGCCGTTTTCCCTGTTCACCGCAGCTCTGACAAGTTCCGGAAGCATCATCATGCCCATGCCTGCCAAAGCGCCTTTCTTTAAAAAATTACGTCTCGTATTCATTGCATTAAGTAATATTTATTTTTTAATTCTATAAATTCCTGAATTTATGCGGTCATTACATTTTGCGGTGCAAAGTTATAATAATTTTTTTAACCGGATGAATAAAATGCAGGAATTTTCTGTCAAAAGAGCGCAAAATTTTTTACTGCAAAGAAAAACAGTTTCTCCTGCATGGCAGAGATGTTCAAATGCCGGCAAAAAAAACTTATTTACACTTCATTTTAAATAACCAAATAACCTTTCATGAAATTAAAATGTAACTGACTAATATTTAATCATTTTAGTTTCTTATTTTTTTGAATTAAAATTTTTAATGGGGTACTTTCATAGACGGAAATGTGATATAAACCGGATCTCATTACCCCATTAAACCTACGGCATCCGGTTCGGTTTAATGGAGTAATGGGTGTTGGTTTGTGTGTGTTTTCTCATTGCTAATAAGGCTATTCTGTTATTTTGAATTAGGTGGAAATGAGGTTTTGGAAGGGCAAAAATGTTTTTGCCCTTATAATGAATATTGCTTCGCTCGGCATAGCGTCCTCGCTATGCCGAGCGAGCGGACATTTACATGACACTGTCATACCAATCGCAAAAATCACAGTTCTGACAGTTTCTGTCAAAAAAAAACGTTCTGTCGCGATACATTAAATCTTGATTTTCAGAAGCGGGATTTGTTTTTTTTGAATAGTATGTTTATTTACGTACATTTGCATGTAATTGTGATAATGTATTAATATTATGGACGTAAAGATTGAATCCGGATGGAAGGCTATTTTGAAGGAAGAATTTGAGAAGCCGTATTTTATTGAACTGGTTAATTTCATTAAGAAAGAAACGAGGGAAGGCAGGCAGATATATCCTCCGGGAAAACTGATATTTAACGCTTTTGAGAAAACTCCATTCGACAGGTTGAGAGTTGTGATTTTGGGACAGGATCCCTATCACGGTGAAGGGCAGGCGCACGGTCTTTCGTTTTCCGTTCCTGCGGGAATACCGCAACCGCCTTCGCTGGTGAACATTTTCAAGGAGATCAGGAACGATCTCGGCATCGAGCCGCCGCGACACGGCAATCTGGAAAGCTGGGCAGAACAGGGCGTGTTTCTGTTAAACGCAATACTGACAGTGCGAAGGTCGGAAGCCGCATCACATTCCAAAGCCGGATGGGCATATTTTACCGACGCCGTGATACAAAAAATCTCCGAACACAAATCGGGAGTAGTCTTTCTTTTATGGGGCAATTTCGCCCGTCAGAAAAAAGCGCTGATAGACACGAACAGACATTTTATACTGGAATCGGCGCATCCTTCGCCGCTTTCGGCAAACAACTTTTTCGGATGCAGACATTTCTCGAAAACAAACAAAATACTGCAACAGCAGGGACTGCCGGAAATAAACTGGGCAATAGAAAACTGAACCGTTCAGTTTCGGCTATTCATTCCTTTGCGGTAAAAAAAGCGGTGAAAACGAAACCGGTATACAAATAAATATTAAATAGTTCAGACATGAGAAAGTTTTTATTTTTACTTATTACTGGCGTCATGGCAGCGTCGTGCGCCGAAAAGCGCAATCTTGTCATTACAGGAACGGCAAAAGGAGTTCCGTCGGGCAAAATCTATTTGCAGAAATTTTCAGACAAGATGTTTTCTGTCATTGATTCGGCGGATATTAAAGGCGGTAAATTCACGTTTGCCGTAAACGTCGAACTGCCCGAAATCTACGGCTTGTCGCTGGATACGACGGAAGGACTGTACTTCGTGTTTTTCGACGCAAGTCCGGTAAACGTCGAGCTGGATTCGGCGCACTATTATCGCGATACTAAGGTAACAGGCTCGGCTTCGCAGGACCTTTGGAAGGAATACCTTTTGAAGGAAGAGAAAATCGGCGAATTTATTCGCGCACATCCTGCTTCCCTGGTGCCGGTTTACGTGCTGTACCGGTTTGAGGCGTACCGGATGACTGCTGACGAAATCCGGTCGAACATATCCATGATCGACAGTTCGCTGCTGAATACGCAATATGTAAAAACATTGCGGGAGCTTGCCGAAACATTCGAACGTGTAGCCGTCGGCAAACCGGCTCCGGACTTTACGCTGGATGCTCCCGACGGTACGGCAGTGAAATTCTCCGACAAATTTGGCTGCGGTTATGTTCTGCTGGATTTTTGGGCCTCGTGGTGCGGACCCTGCCGTCACGAAAATCCTCATATTGTCCGTATTTACAATAAATATAAGGACAAAGGTTTCGACGTGTTCGGCGTTTCGCTCGATGCCGACAGGGATGCATGGATAAAGGCGATTGCCAAGGACAGTCTCACATGGACACATGTTTCCGACCTGCGAGGCTGGCAGTGCGCGCCGGCAAAACTCTACGGTGTACGGGCTATCCCCTCGAATTTCCTGATCGACAAAGACGGTATCATCGTTGCAAAAAACCTGCACGGCGAAGATCTGGACAGATTTCTAATTTCCGGTTTTTGATTTTTTACAGCAATTAACATGCATTTATGGAGAGTTTATTCCGGTTTATTGTAAAGTACCATTTGTTTTTAACCTTCATCCTGCTGGAAGGAATATCGGTTGTTTTGATTTCCCGGTCGTCATATTTCAGACATTCGGAGACGCTTGCAAAAGTCGATGCGGTTAAGGGAAGTGTGAAAAAGGTTGTAGATGTGTGGAAGGACTATTTTAATCTGCAATCAAAAAACAGCGAACTGCTGGGCGTTAATCTTTCACTGTTAGATGAAAATATATACCTGAGAAATCAGCTGAACTACAGTATGCATAAATACGACAGCAGCAGTAACCGGATTTTAAAAAATTTCAGATGTATTCCCGCAAATGTAATAGAAAATACTCTGAACAGAAACGATAACAGGCTCATATTAAATGCGGGAAAGGAAGACGGAATCGAGAGGGACATGGGCGTCATATCGTTCGACGGAGTGGTAGGAATTGTGGACAGGGTTACCGACAATTTCTGTACGGTCACATCGCTGCTCAACACTTCAAGAAACGTAAACGGAAAACTCAAAACTACAGGAATATACGGGCCTCTCGTATGGGACAGGAAAGATATTCGATATGTCGAAATGATTGACATCCCCCAGCATATCCCTGTACACAAAGGCGATACGGTCGTAACAAGCGGGCATTCACTGACTTTTCCGGAAGGGATTTTAATCGGAACGGTGGAATCGTATCAGCTGGACAAGGGAGTGTCCTATAAAATCAGGATAAAACTTAACAATAACTTTCAAAGTCTATACAACGTATACGTTATCAGCTCCGGAGATAAGCGGGAGTTTGATTCGTTAAAAAGAGAGATTAAATCCAGATAAACATTATGCATTCATTAGTAAAACGTTTCAATTCAGCGGAATTATTAACATTCACATACATCGTCATCACTGCGTTCCATATCCTGCTGTTCGGGAGAACAGGTTCTTTTGCGCATATTTCCAGCCTTTTATTATGCCGGATTGCTTTTTCCGCAGCCATATTTCTGGTTGTACTGATTTCGGAACAGTTCGGGAACAGATTCGCAGGATTCATACGCTATGTCTTTCCGTTTGCACTGATCGCATACTGGTATCCGGAAACGTACTATCTTGGAGGTAACGAAAACAGCGCATTGCCACACAGTATAATCATGTCCAATATCGACGGCCTTTTAGACCGTCTGGATATGATGATTTTCGGCTGTCTTCCGGCTATGGAGTTTTCGAAAGCGTTTCCTCAGGCCTGGGTATCGGAAATCATGTATTTCGGCTATTTTGCCTATTATCTGATATTTCTGGTTACGTTTATATATTTCTTTTTTGTAAAGCCCGACATGGCGGAAGCGGCAATGTTTTACTGTCTGTGTTCGTTTTTCATTTTTTATATAATATTCATTTGTGTTCCGGCAGCGGGTCCGCAGTTTTACTATTCATATCCCGACAGTCAGGTTCCCGAAGGATATTTTTTCAGTTGGCTGATGCGTTCGATACAGGATATGGGCGAAAAACCTACGGGCGCATTTCCGAGTTCGCACGTCGGTCTGACGCTTATTGCAATGATTCTGCTGTACGGCAATTCGCGGAAATATTTTTACGCAATACTGCCGACAGCAATCATTCTTGTCGCTTCGACTGTTTATATCAAGGCTCATTATCTGGTAGATGTCCTTGCCGCGTTTATCGTTGCTCCGTTTATATTTGTTCTGAGCAGACTGATTTTCGGATTATATAAACACTGCAATTTATTTTCATCCCTTAAAAAAGCGGTTGATAACTGATAACGGGTGTACAGCATAAAGTTAAACAGATATGGAGTCTTCAATAAATAAAGGTATCAATTATGGCATCCCGTTAGGGGTGCATCGCCCGGTAGAACAGTCAATACCTCCTGTCCTGTATCCCGTTGGGGTGGGCTATAAAAAATTTGAAGCTATTAAAAATATTTCTTCGTTCAAATTCCGCAATCAAAAATCCCGTACCTTAGATTTGCATTTTGAAAAATAGATATATTTAAAATGGTAAACAGATATAATAATATAAAAATCAGGATAAAAAGGAAGGAATCGGAGATTTGTTATTCCGTAAAAAGCAGACATATATTGCTGTTTACTGTCGATTATTTTTATCATGAAATTAAAAAATACACATAAAAAGAAGAATAACCGTAACAGTTTTTCAAGTTTTTTTCTTGCAGGATTAA
>JAISPE010000011.1 GCA_031275145.1 Prevotellaceae bacterium
GGCAGAAAACTTATGATTGAAGAAATAGTTCGCAATAACTACAAACTCAACATGAGCATTAAACAGATTGCCGAATTTACGGGTCTCACAGAGGAGCAGATATCCGCTATATTGAAGAAATAGGCCGGTATAAAATCTGCAATACAGTTATGTTTTTTTTGTGAATCCGGCATACAGCGCTGTTTCATTGATTAAAATTTGGTCTATGTGATAAATAAACCCTATCTTTGCAAAGTTTTAATAAAAATTATAGAAATGAAAAATATACTAATTATTTGTTTATCCGTATTTTTATGCGGATGTGCGCCTAAAACGGCAGAAAAGAATTGCAGCACTTTTGTCGAGAGTTCCGATCCGAATGCCGATACGGCGGTGTGGATGTCTAACGGATTTAAAGTTTCTTTCGGCTCGACGGATATACGTTATGCCAAATATAAAGAACCGGGCATCAAGATTGAGAAAACTCAAAAACTCCATGCGTGGAAAGGAGAACGCATATCCGCACAGATCGTTGTGTGGACTTCGTCTCCCCTGCGGCAGATAGAATGTGAAACGGCGGAACTGAAATCCGCAGATGCAGTTATCCCTGCCGGCGCAGTCAGGGCGCGGTTTGTACGGTACACTCTGACCGACGAATTTGGAAAAAACGGGTGCAGCCGGCGGAAAGCAGGAGATCATCCCGTATTTCTGATGGGAGACATGCTGGATAATATCGAATGTATTGATATGGAAGCGAAGAGTGTCCGTCCGGTATGGATTACCATAGACGTGCCCGAATCCGCAAACGCCGGAATATACAGGGGCGATATCAAAGTTTATGCACTCGGCAAACGTACCGAGACGCTGAAAATAGAACTCGAAGTCGCATCGAAAACTCTGCCGCCCGCTTCGCAATGGAAATATCATCTTGATTTATGGCAGCATCCTTCGGCCGTCGCCAGAGCGCAGAATCTCAAGCTTTGGAGCGACGAACATTTCGATGCCCTGCGTCCTTTGATGAAAATGCTTGCCGGCGCCGGTCAGAAAGTCATTACGGCAACTCTCAACAAAGATCCGTGGAATCACCAGTGTTACGACGCTTACGAAGACATGATCGTATGGACTAAAAACGAAGACGGATCATGGACTTACGATTATACGGTGTTCGACAGATGGATTAATCTGGGGCTGAGTCTCGGTATCAAAAACATGATTAACTGTTATTCCATGGCTCCGTGGAACAACGAACTGCATTATAAAGATGCAAAATCGGGAAATATGATAACCGTTAAGGCTGACCCGGGTACAAAAGAATTTACGGAAATGTGGTCTCCGTTCCTGAAAGATTTCGTGCAGCATCTCGACAAAAACAAATGGTTAGGAATAACCAATATAGCTATGGACGAAAGACCGCCTGCGGTTATGGACGAAATACTCGGGCTTTTGCAGAAGGTTGCGCCGGAATTAGGCGTCGCTCTTGCCGACAATCATAAGAGTTACAAAAAATACTCGTACATAAAAGATTTGTGTGTGGATATAAATTCTGTTCCCGATTCCGCCGATCTGGCTTACCGTAAGGCAAACGGTTTGAATACGACTTACTACGTATGCTGTGCGCACCGTTTTCCGAACATGTTTACTTTTTCCGATCCTGCGGAATCGGTTTATGCCGGCTGGTATGCAAAAGCCAACGGGTTTGACGGTTTTTTGAGATGGGCATACAATTCGTGGGTCGAAAATCCGGTAATGGATTCACGGTTCAGGACATTTGCTTCGGGCGATACTTTTATCGTCTATCCCGAAGCAAGAAGTTCGATACGGTTTGAACGTTTAATTGAAGGTATTCAGGATTACGAAAAAATCTCCATTCTCATAAACGGACTCAAACAGCAGAAAACGCCCGAAGCGGATAAAAAACTGAAATCCATACTCACAACTCTGGAACAGTTTAAGACATCCGTAAAGCCGGATAATCTGGAGTCAATGATTGAAGACGCCAAAAAGATATTCAGGGAGTGAAAAAAACGCTCATATCCGGCATTTTACTGCTGTCTATTGTCTTTGCATGCGGTACAAAACCGAAACCGGCGGGCAAAATATCCGGCGGGCATGAAATCTACAGGCCCAAATATGCCCGGGGATTTTCGCTGTACCGCTCGGGCGATACGACTGTTCTCAAAGTTATTGATCCATGGCAGTTTGCTTCGGGAGTGGAATTTGACTATCTTCTTACTCCCAAAGCCTCGCCGGACGCGCTTAACGAGATAAAAATCCCTGTGACAAAGGCTGTCTGTATGTCCACAACGCATGTGGCTTATATTTCCGCTCTGGGCAGAACGGCTTCGATATCGGGCATATCCGGACTCAGGCATGTTTCCGATTCGACTGTCGTTGCTATGGGCAAGGCTGACAGGATTGTAGACGTCGGTTATGATTCGAATCTGTCCTACGAACTTATTTTTTCACTTATGCCCGACGTTGTATTCGCTTACGGGGTACGCGGCGAATTTTCTACTGTCGAAAAGAAACTGAACGAACTTGGCATCAAAGTCGTATATTTCGGCGAATATATGGAAGAAACTCCTTTGGGCAAAGCCGAATGGATAGTGGCGATGTCGGCGTTTTTCGATTTGCAGCAGCATGCCGCAGAGATTTTCGAGCAGATAGAAACAAATTATAACGATACAAAAAAAACAGTCGGAAATGTTGAATATAAACCTAAAGTAATGTTTAATGTTCCATATAAAGACACATGGTATATGCCGGGAACAAAGAGTTATATGGTGAAATTTGTCAGTGATGCAGGCGCTGAATACATCTATCCGGACAACGAAGGAAGAAACAGCTATCCGATGAGTATGGAAAAAGCGTACAGCATAGCTCACGGCGCCGATTTCTGGCTTATCGGCAATTCTTCAAAATCACTTGCGGAATTGAAAAATACCGATCCGAGAATGGCCGAAATTCCTGCTTTCAGAGATAAAAAAATATACAACAGCAATTTGCGGGCGAATGAATATGGCGACGATTTCTGGGAATCGGGTATCGTGAAACCGGATATAATTCTTAAAGACCTGATTAAAATATTTCATCCGGAGTTTATTCCCGATTATAATCTGTATTATTACAGACATTTGGAATAAGTTATGAAAAATGTTTTACAGGATTGTTATTATAGATATAAACGTTTTAAAAGATATTTTTAATGAGTAAATTAGATGTAAAATATTTGGGACTTGATTTGGCAAGTCCCGTTATTGCAGGGAGTTCGGGAGTTACAATGTCTATTGACAAAGTTAAAACTCTTGTGGATTCGGGAGTGGGAGCGATTGTCCTGAAATCTGTTTTCGAGGAAGAAATCAACAGGAAAGCGTGGGCAATGGAATCGTCTGCAGAAAATTGTCCGGAGGTTGATTATATCGGCGCTTATATTAGAAGCAATTCACTGGATAATTATCTGGAATATATAATGAAAGTCAAAAAGACAGGAATTCCCGTCATAGCGAGCATATCGTGTGTCTCTTCAAAAGAATGGACAAGTTTCACAAAACTGATAAAAAGCGCCGGAGCAGACGCTCTGGAACTCAATATGTTTTTCCTCCCCCTGAACAGGGAACAGAAAGGCGGCAAATACGAAAGTATTTATTATGATATTGCAAATGATGTTGTTTCGACAGTAGATATTCCCGTATCCGTTAAAATCGGGCCGGTATTTACGAATATACTGAATGTCGTCTGGGAATTTTATCTGCGTAAAATCAGGGGAGTTGTCATGTTCAACAGATTTTATGAGCCCGAAATAGATATAAACAGGCTGGAAACCGTTTCCGGCGAGATTTTCAGCAATCCGTCTGATTTGAGACAGGCATTGAGATGGGTAGCTATCGTTTCGGCAGAAATTCCGCAGGTAGAAATATCGGCATCAACGGGGATTTTGAACGGACCGGCCGCTGTGAAACAGTTGCTTGCCGGAGCTACAACCGTACAGATGGTTTCCGCACTGTATCAAAACGGTCCCGCGTATGTCGCTACGGTGAACAGATTCATATCCGAATGGATGGATAAAAACGGGTTCGCATCTGTCAGCGATTTCAGGGGAAAATTGAATTATTCGAAAATAACCAGTCCCGAACTGTATGAACGTTCACAGTTTATGAAATATTTTTCAAACAGAGACGAATAAATGATTTGCAATAAAAAGATTGAACAGTTATAATTATATGAATTATGGAAGAAAACATTGAACTTGGAGTAGGTACAAGAGTTGAACACGACAGGTACGGAGAGGGATTTGTCTGCAAAAATTCGCTGACCAGTTATGAAATTATCTTCGAGAGAGGCGGGAAACTGAGTTTCGGTAAAGCCAACATTCTGAAAGATATGAAAATTCTGGAAAATGTGGAGGACAATAAACCGAGACTTTCTCTGGATGAGGTGACGGAAGTATTGACCGCAATCCTGGAGCGTTATGCCGGAATCAGCAAAGACGTGGAAATCGCGGACAGATGGATTGGAGGTACGATGACGCTGAAGCCGGGAAATTCTTCGCAGCCGAAGGAAATACCCGTTGAGGTCTTTTTTCACAAAATCGTTATGCTGAGGGACAAACTGCGTGTACTGGAACAGAATATTAACAGTCATAAAAGCTTAAGCGAACAGGACAAAGTTAATATGCAGAAATACATTACATCCGCTTATGGCTCTCTGACTACTTTTAACGTGCTTTTTAAGGACAGAGACGATTATTTCACAGGAGCAGGAAAAAAAGAAGAATAAAATCTGAAATCGAAAAACAATGTCTGAAAAGATAAACGACAAAACGGTATTTTCTCTGCTTGAAGTAACGGGGAGTATTCAAAAAACTCTGAACGACAGGTATAAGAGTTCGTTTTGGGTAAAAGCCGAGATGAATAAATTAAATTTCTATAAACATTCAGGACACTGTTATCCCGAACTTGTTGAAAAGAAAGACGGAAAAGTAATCGCTCAAATAAAGTCCTATATCTGGAAAGACGATTATTTCAGAATAAACCGCAAATTTATCGACACCCTGAACGAGCCTCTGAAAGACGGAATTAAAATCCTGTTTCAGGTAAAAATAACTTTCGATCCCGCCCACGGTCTGTCCCTGTGGATAACGGATATAGACCCGGGTTACACGCTGGGAGACCTTGAACGTGAAAAACAGGAAACGGTCAGCAGACTGAAAAACGAAGGAATCTTCAACAAAAACAAAACTCTGAGTATCCCGCTATTGCCGCAACGCATTGCTGTGATTTCCGTAGAAACAAGCAAGGGATACGCCGATTTTCTCAAGGTAATCGAGACAAATTCATGGGGTTACAGGTTTTTCATGTATCTGTTCCCGTCTCTGCTGCAAGGAGAAAATGCAGTTCAAAGCATCATTGAACAGCTGGAAAAGATAAAAAAGGTAAAACATCATTTTGATGTCGTGGCGATTATACGCGGCGGAGGCGGCGATGTCGGGCTTTCGTGTTTCAACAGCTATAAATTAGCCGAAGCGATTGCACTGTTCCCGATACCCGTGATTACCGGTATCGGACATGCAACCAATGAAACGGTTACGGAAATGATTGCCTTCTCGAATGCAATCACTCCCACAAAACTTGCGGAATATCTTCTCCAGAAATTCCATGATTTTTCCGGTCCTGTTCATAATGCGGAAAAAAAGATAACCGAAAAAGCTGCACGACTGTTGAACGAAGAAAAAATGAAGTTCGGGTCGGAGGCGAAACTGTTCCGTTCGGTGACGGATAATATATTGATATCAAACAGTAACGCGATTGTAAATCTGATGAAAACTCTGTCCGACCATGCCCTGTTTACTTTCAAAAACGAAAACGACTGTCTGGAAACCAACAAAACGAATATTGTCAGGGGGGCAACGGTATTCTGTAATATAAAGAAAATTGCAGTTGTTCAACTGAAAGAAAAACTTCAGCTGCAAAGTATGCTGCAAACAAAAAATTCCATGACGGAATTGAACAGTACAGAAAAAAATATCGCCAACATGAATCCCGTGAACGTGCTTAAAAGAGGATACAGTATCACCCGGTTAAACGGTAAATCGGTTAAAAGCATATCACAGGTCAGAAACGGCGATATTTTAGATACACTTGTACACGAAGGAAATATTACCAGCATTGTAAATTCAACACGTAAAACAATAAACGATGAGCGATAAATTAAATTATACGGCAGCATTTCAGGAACTTCAAAAAATAGTTTCGGAAATCGAACAGGGGGAAATATCGGTTGACGAACTCTCCGAAAAAGTCAAAAGAGCAGCGCAGCTTATCAAAATCTGCAAATCAAAACTGACTGCAACAGAGGAAGACGTTAACAAAATCCTGAAAGAACTCAATTCTCCAAACGACGGGGAATCTTTCGGCTGAAACCGAAGACTGTAAGTAAAGAGAATAAGCTATAAGGGCAGAAAAATTGCCACTGCGGTGTGTTTCCATGGCGACGACTCCGCGGTTCTTCGTCATTGCGAATATTTACAGTGACGGTTTTTGTAAATAGCATATTAATAGCCTCATTGTCATTGTAAATAACCGTTTCGTACCGCAACTGAAAGGTTTGATGACGCTTGTTTTTTACCAGTAGAGTAGAGCGGGGAGACTTTACATGAGGTCTCCCCTACCCCCCCGTCAAACCGCACGTGCAGTTTTCCCGCATACGGCTTTCGTGCATTAATTCGCCAGAAGCATTTAGAATTGAGTCGGCGGCTTGTATTTCAGTACGTCTATTAATCCATATCTGTCGATTAATGTTTCGTATGCCTGCTGTCCATACAGGCTACTGCGCCGCCGGCTCTTGCGCCTACAGTATCGGTTCAGCTGTTTTGACATGTACCGTCTCAAGTGTCGGGGTTCTGCCTACTGTGTCCGTGCGAGTGAAGATACTCACGTATCTTTTCCTTTATTTTTTTCCCATGCCTTTTTACCGGGATGGATGACCTGTCCCGGAGTATGCGGCTAACAGTCACGTTAACGATAAATAAAAAATACGAACCGGTAAAGCAAATCATGTTATAGTTCATCATTTAAAATCTTTGAATGTATCATGTTTGGAATAATAATCTAATGCTAAGATATAATCATCAATTTTAGCATC
>JAISPE010000021.1 GCA_031275145.1 Prevotellaceae bacterium
GGCATTTCTTATTCCTCGCGCGGTACAGTTTTGTGATATGAGATTGCGGGTCAAGCCCGCAATGACGACAGGGTCAAGTCCGCAATGACGACAGCGTGTCAAGTCTGCAATGACGACAGTCCGGAACGCAGTCACAACCGGCGTTAGCCGTCATTGCGGGCCTGACCCGCAATCTCCCGTTATCACGAAACTGTATCGTGCGCAGTATAACAATATGCCTTTCGGCAGAACAGTCGGGATCTGTAACGGGACGCGTTCCCGGGGGAACCCTAACAGGGTTGGAAACCCTGTTAGGGTTTTCAATGTAAATTATGAAAATTCTGTTAATTTTGTCAAAAAAAGAAGAGAATTCTGTCAAAAGAGAATTCTGTCAAAAAAGGGCGATTTTCGTATTTTTTTCCTCTGTTCGGTGAAAAGTTTTTCCCGTTGCCGGATGATTTTTTTGAGATCGAACGTTTGTCTGTGGGAAAACAAGCGATTGTATAACAGCATTATTATGCGCGGGTACGGGATGGAAAAAATTTTTCAGCATAATTTTATTGCCGGTTAATCAAAATAATCACTATCTTTGTTCGCCATTGTGGCAGTTATGTTATTGTAATAATGTATAAAAAATGTTAAGAACGTGTTTTATTTGAATATATTAAAAGAACGGACATCCAAGTATAATGAGCCTGACAAGATTAAGGCTGCAGGCGTGTATCCCTATTTCCGCCCGATTCAGTCCGAGCAGGACACCGAAGTGTATATTGACGGGCGAAAAGTTTTGATGTTTGGCTCAAACAGTTATCTGGGGCTTACAAGTCATCCGAAAGTCAAGGAAGCTGCGATTGCCGCCGTCAAAAAATACGGTTCGGGATGTGCCGGTTCGCGTTACCTGAACGGCACTCTGGACATTCATATCGAACTGGAAGAAAAGCTGGCCGAGTTTGTCGGCAAAGACGGCGCATTAGTGTACAGTACGGGCTTCCAGTCCAACTTGGGAGCAATCCCCACGGTGACCAACCGTAACGATTACATCATTTTAGACGAGCTTGACCATGCGTCAATCATCGAAGGGGCGAGGCTGTCTTTTGCAAAAACCATGAAATTCCGGCACAACGACATGGAATCTCTCGAAAAAGTATTGCAGCGCTGCGAAGCCGATGTAGTAAAACTGATTGTCGTTGACGGTATTTTCAGTATGGAAGGCGATATTGCCAACCTTCCGGAAATCGTTCGTCTGGCGAAAAAATACAACGCCAACATCATGGTAGACGACGCCCATTCGCTGGGCGTAATCGGAAAACAGGGACGGGGTGTTGCATCGCACTTCGATTTGACCGAAGACGTGGACATTATCATGGGCACGTTCAGCAAGTCGCTGGCTTCGATAGGCGGTTTTTTAGCTTCGGACAAATATACGATCAATTACATTAAACACACGTCACGTTCGCTGATTTTCAGCGCCAGCGCTACGCCGTCAGCTACAGCCAGCGCACTGGCCGCCCTCGAAATCATCAAAACCGAACCGTACTACATGGAGCAACTGTGGAAAAACACAAATTACAGTCTTAATGCGTTTCGCAGTCTGGGATTTGACATAGCCCATTCGTGTACGCCCATCATTCCAATCATGATTCGCGACAATACCAAAACGTTTATGATGTCGAAAGTTCTGATGGAAGACGGAGTGTTTATCAATCCTGTTGTACAGCCGGCCGTTCCGAACGATTCCACACTGATTCGCTTCTCGCTGATGGCCACGCATACTCAGGAGCAGATAGAATATGCCATAGACAGGATATATAAAGCCGCAAAGAAATTTGAAATAGTGCCATAAACATAAAATTTTGGATCCGGGGATTTCGCTTATTGGGTTCCCGGTTCTTTTTTTTCTTAATTCAATACAGTGTTTGCCCAGCGTAACATAATTATAGTGATTGTAAGTGTTGCCTTTATATTGCTGTCAAGGCTTTTTTTCTTACAGGTAATCGACGAATCGTATAAAATAACGGCGACAAACAATGCTTTCAGGTACGATGTGGAATATCCCGCACGCGGAATAATATACGACCGTAACGGGAATATACTTGTCGAAAATATAACTACTTACGACATTATGATCACTCCGAGGGAGCTTAGAGACGTGGATACGGCAGGATTATGCACCGTTTTTCAGCTGTCGCCGGAGGAAGTCAGACATATTTTCAAAGGAATGGGAAAGAACAGGGATTACAGAGCGTTCACTTTTCTCAAACAGGTTACGCCCGAAAGATATGCGCTGTTCAGGGAAAGAGCCGACCGGTTTCACGGATTTTATTCTGTCGTAAGAACAATGCGGAGGTATCCCCGAAATATCGGCGGAAACGTGCTGGGCTATATTCAGGAAGTCGATACTTCGGTTATCAATCGCAATCCCTACTACAGGCCGGGCGATTATATCGGAGTGAGCGGTATCGAAGAATCTTACGAAAAAGCGTTGAGGGGGAAGAAAGGCATAAGCGTCTATTTACGCGATTCCCGGAACAGGATTGTAGAGCCGTTCGAGAACGGACGGCTTGATACGGCTGCCGTCCCGGGCAAAAATCTGGTCAGTTCAATTGACGGCGATCTGCAGGAATACGCTCAGACACTCATGCAAAACAAACTCGGCTCGATAGTTGCAATCGAACCTTCGACGGGAGAAATACTCGCGCTGGTCTCGTCGCCGGCATTCGATCCGGCTGTTCTTTCGGGACCGAATCGCCAGCACAATTACGCCGGACTTGCTCTCAATCCGACAAAACCGCTGTTTAACCGCGCAATAATGTCTCCCCAGCCTCCGGGCTCTACTTTCAAGCTTGTAAACGGCCTGATCGGTCTGGAAGAAGGAACGCTGACTCCGGCAACAACCTGTCACTGCGCAGGGCATTATCCGTACGGCAGGGGGGTTGCGTGTCACGGGCATATCTCTCCCGTAAACTTTAAACAGTCGATAATGGTATCGTGCAATGCCTACTACTGTTACGCATTCCGTAATATTCTGGAAAACAAAAAATATTCTTCGGTCAGTCTGGCGCTGACAGCGTGGAGGGAAAAAATCATACGCTTCGGGTTTGCACGGCAGCTGGGTATCGATCTGCCCAACGAAAAAGCAGGGATTGTGGCTTCGGCAAGCCTGTACGACAGATATTACGGAGCAAACAAATGGAATCCGTTAAGTATAATTTCCCTGTCAATCGGGCAGGGGGAAATCGGAGCAACGACTCTGCAACTTGCCAATATGGCCGCAATAATCGCTAACAGGGGATTCTATTATATTCCCCATATCGTCAAGTCGATGGGCGATAACGAACGTATTGCTCCCCAATATTACGAAAAACAGTATGCCGGTATCGACGAAAAACATTTCGAGCATACGGTCGAAGGGATGCACATGGCGACAACCGGAGCGGGAGGAACAGCGTGGAGAGCGCAGATTCCCGGTATAGATGTCTGCGGAAAAACCGGAACGTCGCAAAACCCTCACGGCAAAAACCATTCCGTGTTTGTCTGTTTTGCTCCCAAACAGAACCCCAAAATAGCCGTAGCCGTTCTCGTGGAAAATTCGGGAGCGGGAGGAAGCTATGCCGCCCCCGTAGCCTCTCTTGTTCTGGAAAAATACCTGAAAGGCGGGATACTCAGAACGGATATGGAGCAGTGGATATTGAATACGAATCTTCTTTCCAGCCAGTAATTCCGTTATGCGATGCGCGATAAAATAGAATTAAAAACTCCCGACTGGTCAGTCGTACTGATATATCTGGCGCTGGTTACATTTGGCCTGATGAATATATATTCCACGCAAAGCGATGCTTCCGAAATATTTGATTTTTCGAAAAAACACGGGATGCAGTTTTTATGGGCTGTGATTTCCATATTTACGGCAATTATTGTGATGATTATCAACAGGCGGTTTTATCCGGTTTTTGCAAACCATATATACATAGCAGCCCTGTTTCTTCTGGTATTGACGCTTATAGCCGGAGTGGAAATAAAAAGTTCGAAATCATGGCTGAATATCGGTTTTATCCGGTTTCAGCCGTCGGAAATAGCAAAACTTGCGACCGCTCTTGCCCTTTCCCGACTGTTCAATCTCTACGGATTTAAACTCAATTCGCCGGTTAACTGGTTTAAAACAATAGCGATAATCGTTTTACCCATGGGGCTTGTGCTTCTCCAGAAAGACTGGGGCTCGGCTCTGGTATTTATCTCGTTCATCATTGTCCTCTACCGGCAGGGACTGTCCGGCTGGGTACTGGTTTTCATGGTGTTTACCATAGCGCTGTTTATATTTTCCCTGCTGTTTCCGCTGATATGGATTATCTCCGGCATCACAGCCATTACCGCTGCCGTTATATGGATTACGTATAACGATAAAAAGATGCTGATTAGAATGTTGATTTATGCCGCAGTGACATTTGCGGCAGGAATAATATACAGATATGCTTCCGGCAGCGATATCGGATACGACAAGTTTATCGCGCTGTCAATGTTCACAGCTATCGCCGTCACCCTCGTGTCTCTTGTATTTTTGAGCAGGAAAATAAGATGGTATGCAACAATATTTTTCCTGTGTTCGACAATGCTGGTTTATTCTGTGGATTATGTATATGACAATGTTCTTAAACCCCATCACCGCAACAGAATTGAAGACATGCTCGGCATAAAGGAAGATATAAAGGATGCCGGCTATAATGTATACCAGTCGAAAGTCGCAATCGGGTCGGGAAACTTTTTCGGAAAAGGTTTTTTGCACGGAACGCAAACCAAACTCAACTTTGTCCCCGAACAAAGTACCGATTTTATTTTCTGTACAGTAGGCGAGGAATGGGGATTTGTCGGCAGTTTTGCCGTTATATTGCTGTTTGTCGCTTTGCTGATACGTCTGATTATACTGGCGGAACGGCAAAAAGTGCTGTTTTCGAGAGTATACGGGTACTGCGTCGTTGCGATACTGTTTTTCCATTTTACAATAAACATCGCCATGACAATCGGACTCGCTCCCGTTATCGGAATACCTTTGCCGTTTATCAGCGCCGGAGGATCATCGCTGTGGAGCTTCACCGTACTGCTGTTCATCTTCCTTAAACTGGACTCGATAAACAAATAGAGACGTACGGATGGAATGCGAATGTTTTTCTCTTTTTCATATTTTTGTCTGTGCAATCCTAAATTTCATGTACATTTGCACTCATTATTTTAGTGTCGAAACGGATTTATTGCAGATATACATTTATTAAAATTATGATACATTATATAAGCGGGAATATTTTGGAGAGTGATGCTCAGGCGCTGGTAAATACGGTAAACACCGTTGGCGTTATGGGTAAAGGTATTGCATTACAGTTTAAGAATGCTTTTCCAAATAATTTTAAAGTATATCATGAGGCCTGCAAAAGAAAAGACATTGAAATCGGGAAACTGTTTGTCACAAAAGACAGTAATTTATATTCAGGTGAAAAAATCATTATCAATTTCCCGACAAAAAAAGACTGGCGAAAATCTTCGGAATACAGTTATATAGAAGCAGGATTAAATGATTTGTTGCAAGTTATAGAGACATATCAAATAAAAAGCCTCGCTTTGCCTCCTCTTGGCGCGGGAAACGGCGGTTTGAGATGGGAAAAGGTAAAACAGATACTGGAACAAAAATTAAGCGCATTGAATATTGATATTTATGTGTACGAGCCGACTAATGCAATAAAGGAAGTTCTGAAAACAGAAAGGGTAAGACTGACGGAAGCGCGGGCTTTGCTGCTTTACGTCCTGTATGATTTAATTCGGAACGGAGAGTTTGTTTCCGAATTTTCAAGTGAAAAAGTATGTTACTTTTTACAAAAGTTCGGAGCTGAAAAATATTTTAAATTAAAATTTGAGCCAAATTTTTACGGCCCCTATTCCGGCAAAGTTCGATATGTTTTAAACTGTTTAAATGGAAGTTATTTGATAGGATACAGCGATATGAATACAAAACCGTTTGACCCGCTTACTCTTGTTGCAGACGGTTATGAAACTGTCAAATCATATATTGATAACAGTGCGGAATTGACAGAAATAGCAACAAAAACAACAAACTTTCTGAACGGGTTTTATTCCGATTTTACTCTTGAACTGCTGTCTTCCATTGACTGTATCGTTTCGGAAAACAATACTTTCGATAAACAGACTGTTACTCAAAAACTGTCCGAATGGAATGATAGAAAACGAAGTATATTTTCAAATCAGGAATATATTGATATTGCAATAGAACATCTTCAACAAACCGCTACGGGAAACAAGCAATAGCGCTTTTCATACTCGCAGCTAAAAGCGGGGGAGTTTACTCTATTTTCCGCACTGTGGTTTTTACCGGTTTTTTCGCCGGATTGCTGTGTGTTTTTTCATTATAATGCGGATTTAAAATA
>JAISPE010000040.1 GCA_031275145.1 Prevotellaceae bacterium
TTTCATTTGCGTATATGAATATTTTGTTATTACTTTGCCGCATTATATTTAAAATTAATAACAGACAGAATGGGAAATAGGATTACAGATTTGTTAAAGATAAAATACCCTGTCATTCAGGGCGGGATGGTATGGTGCAGCGGCTGGAAGCTGGCATCGGCAGTGAGCAATAACGGCGGACTGGGACTTTTGGGCGCGGGGTCGATGACGCCGGACGTTTTGCGCGAACATATTACGAAATGCAGGGCGGCGACAAAACAGCCTTTCGGAGTGAATGTTCCACTGATATATCAGGAAATCGACGGGATAATGAAAGTTATCATTGAAGAAGGAGTAAAAATTGTGTTCAGTTCTGCCGGCAACCCCAAAACATGGACAGGGAAGTTAAAAGACAGTGGAATCACCGTTGTTCATGTCGTATCAAGTTCAAAATTTGCAAAAAAAGCCGAAGATGCCGGCGTTGATGCAGTCGTAGCCGAAGGTTTCGAGGCCGGAGGGCATAACGGACGGGAAGAGACAGGTACTTTCGCGCTTATACCGCAGGTACGCAAAGCCGTATCGCTGCCGCTGATTGCGGCGGGAGGCATAGGAACAGGGGAAGGAATACTGGCGGCTATGAGTCTCGGCGCAGACGGAGTGCAGATGGGTACACGTTTTGCCCTGTCCGAAGAAAGTTCGGCAAGCGTGGAATTTAAACGGCTGTGTATAACTCTGAACGAGGGCGATACCCTGCTGTCCCTGAAAAAACTTTCGCCCGCGCGATTAATCAAAAACGAACTTTTCAACAAAATAAAAGAGCTGGAAGACAGGGGTGCAGACGCCGACGAATTACTGGAACTGCTCGGACGGGGACGTACACGAACGGGCATGTTTGACGGCGATTTGGTTAACGGCGAACTCGAAATAGGACAGATCACCTCGCTAATCAGGGAAATCGAGCCGGTGGAAACAATTATGAAAAAAACCGTATCGGAATTTAATAATGCCCTGAAAAAGTTAAAATCGACAGACGGGTGGTAGTTTAACGGCTAAATTTCAGTTATGAACGATATAATCGACAATATAAAAAACATCCGTAACCGTATGACGCTGGCGTGCGAAAAAGCCGGACGGGAAGCCGGTTCCGTCAGGTTACTGCTTGCAACGAAGACTGTCGCTCCCGACAGAATCCGTACGGCAATCGAAGCGGGCGAAACCCTGATCGGCGAAAACAGGATTCAGGAATTTGCCGCGAAAAACCCCGAACTGTCCGGTTTAAAATACGAACGTCATTTCATCGGGCATCTGCAAACGAACAAAATAAAGGACATGCTTAAATATGACGTCAAGTGCATACAGTCGCTGGACAGCATGGAGCTGATGCACAGTCTCGACCGGCGTTTACAGTCGGAAGGACGGTCGATAGACGTCATGGTGCAGGTCAATACATCCTTCGAGGCAAGCAAGTTCGGATTAAATCCCGGCGATGTTTTCTCATTTCTGAAAGAGTTGAAAAAGTATGATACATTGAAGCTGAAAGGTTTTATGACAATAGGACTTTTCGATTCCGATACGGAAGCCGTTCGCCGTTCATACACGCGGTTAAGAGAGATTAGGGACAGGGCGATATCCGAAGGAATCGTGCCGCCCGAAAGCAGTGAACTGTCGATGGGTATGAGCAGCGACCTCGAAACGGCGATAGAAGAAGGCGCTACAATTGTGAGAATCGGGACAGCCATATTCGGAACAAGAACTTCAAATCGGTAATGTTTCCGAAAAAATGATGTAATTTTGCACTAAAATCAGTATCAGACAATGTTAAAAGAATTGAATGTCGAAAATTATGCACTGATAGACAAATTAAATATCAGTTTTTCAGAAGGGATGAGCATCATCACCGGAGAGACGGGAGCGGGAAAATCAATCCTTCTGGGTGCGCTGTCGCTTGTTCTGGGCAGTCGCGCCGATTCCAGTGTCCTGAAAAACACCGGACGAAACTGTATTGTCGAAGGAGTTTTCCACATCGAAGGCTACGGTCTGGAATCTTTTCTGGAAGAAAACGACATCGATTATGCGTCCGACTTAATCATCCGCCGTACGATCAATCCCGCCGGCAAGTCGAGGGCGTTCGTCAACGATATCCCCGTCAATGCCGCCATAATCAAAGATATATCCCACCGTTTGCTTGATATACATTCGCAGCATCAGAACCTGCTGCTGTCGAGCAGCAAGTTTCAGCTTTCGGTGATTGACGCGGTAACGGAGTTCGGATCTCTGAAAGACGAATATCTCAAATACTTCAATACATACAGGTCGGAAGAAAAAAAACTGGAAGACCTGCTTGCCCGCAGCGCCAGAGCAAAAGAAGATTACGGCTATATCAAATTCCAGTTCGAACAGTTGCAGCAGACAAACCTTAAAGCGGACGAACAGGACGGGCTGGAAATTGAAATCCGGGAACTTTCCAGTATAGACGAAATAAAATCGGGATATGAAAAACTGACGGCGCTTATGTCGAATGAAGAAATATCCGTCATAAACATGTTGAAAGAGGCGGAAAACGTTCTTGGCAAGCTGTCGAAAATACATTCTTCGTCAGGCGAACTTTTCGGCAGGCTGAAAGATATTCTGGTCGAGATAAAAGATATCGGCGAGGAAGTAAACCGTATAAACGGTTCGCTGGAAATCAATCCCGAACGGTTATCGGCTGTCGAAAGCCGCCTGAATGTCATATACGATTTACAGCAAAAACACCGTGTTGCTACCGTCAGCGAACTGCTCGACATACAGGAAAAATACGGCAGATCGCTAAGCGAGATCGAAGATTTTGACGAAACAATATCCAAAACTCAAAAAGCGGTAAACGAAAATCTTGCCAAAGTGCGGGAGCTTTCGGCACGGATTTCCGCTTTAAGGCAAAAATCCGTCCCGCCGGTAGAAAAGCATGTCTCGGAATTGCTTAAACTGCTGGGAATGCCAAATGTAGTATTTAAGGTGGAACTGACACGCTCCGAACATTTTTCGTCCGACGGAGCGGATAATATCACATTTCTGTTTTCGGCAAACAGGGACATGCCGCCGAAAGAAATCTCGAAAGTCGCATCGGGCGGGGAAATGTCCCGTTTGATGCTGGCTCTTAAATCGCTGCTGGTAAAAGGCATTAATTTGCCGACAATTATCTTCGACGAGATAGACACCGGCGTATCGGGCGAAGTGGCCGATAAAATGGGAAATATCATCAAAGAGCTGTCGAAAAAAGCACAGGTGATCAATATCACCCACTTACCCCAAATCGCAGCAAAAGGAAATACTCACTATCTGGTGTATAAGGAAGATACGGCATCTTCGACGCATACCAGAGTCCGCAGATTAGACAGTGACGAACGTGTCATGGAAATAGCAAAGATGCTGAGCGGCAGCAAAATTACCGACGCAGCAATAGAACATGCAAAAAACCTGATGAGTTTATGAGATACTCTCCGGATCGCTTTTTCTTTAAGTATGGAAAGATTAATAAAGTATAACGCTCCTTCCCGCATGGAGAAGAGTATATCACTGTATTTTTGTTCCCGGGGTCTCCGGGATGCCAGCTGCACACTGTAATTTTGTTCCCGGAGTCTCCGGGACGTCAGCTACACACTGTAATTTTGTTCCTGGAGTCTCCGGGACGAAAACTGCGCACTGTATTCCACAAAAACAAAATAAAATTTACAAAATAACATCCGGCATATTGCCGATTATTGTGATTTTGTCAATAAAACAAATACCCGATTTTCATGCGTCCCTGTGACTTTAAAAAATATCCTTTATCTTTGCAGTCATATTTATAATAAAATTTAAAGATATGAGTACACAGGAGCAGGAAGACATACATCCGAAATCATGTATAATCGCCAATCCGATATACGACACAGTATTCAAAAAGTTGATGGAAAATGAGCGGATAGCGAAATTCTTCCTCAGCACGATTCTGGAGCAGCAGATTGTATCCATAGATGTCCGTCCGCAGGAATTTACTTATAAGGACAGCATACCCGACCGGAGTACCGAGGATACCGGCTATTCCGTTTTCCGTATTGACTTTATGGCGACAGTCAAAACAGGCAGCGGCGAACATAAAAAAATCCTGATTGAAGTACAGAAATCGTATGAAGAAGACGATCTGATGCGTTTCCGAAACTATCTCGGCGAACAGTATAAAAAGATGGACACGGTCGACGGCGTGGAACTGATTTTGCCCATTACGACAATTTATGTCATCAATTTCAATCTTAAAGGCATAAAAAGTGCATGTATCAAAGTCGATCGAAATTATATAGACATGATCGGCAAAAAGCCTGTCGAAGCACGTGCCGCGTTCATCGAGAAACTGACACATAACAGCTATGTTATTCAGGCAGGAAGAATTTCAGATGACCGGTATGCAACCAAACTGGACAAACTGCTGAGCCTTTTCGAACAGAACCATTTCATCATAGGAAAAATAGGCAAAACCTATCCGCATCCCCAGGACGACGAAGACATACATCTCATTACTTCTGTCCTGCACGAGATGATGGCCAATCCGGAAGAACGGGCCAAAATCGAAAAGGAAGAAGAAGTTCTGCGTATTATGAAAGCCCGTTACGGAAAGAAAAACAAAGTTATCGAAAAACAGGCCAAAACTATCGAAGAACAGGAAAGAACTATTAAAGATAAAGACAAAACTATCGAAGAAAGAGACAAAACTATCGAAGAAATGTTCAGGCAAATTGCAGAATTGAAACGTTTGTTCAACAAATAAAAATTTAAAGATATGAGTACACAGAAACAGGAAGAAATATATCCGAAATCATGTATAATCGCCAATCCGATATACGACACCGTATTCAAAAAGCTGATGGAAAATGAACGGATAGCGAAATTTTTCCTCAGCACGATTCTGGAGCAGCAGATTGTATCCATAGATGTCCGTCCGTATAAGGACAGCATACCCGACCGGAGTACCGAGGATAGCGGCTATTCCGTTTTCCGTATCGACTTTATGGCGACAGTCAAAACCGGCAGTGGCGAACATAAAAAAATCCTTATTGAAGTACAGAAATCGTATGAAGAAGACGATTTGATGCGTTTCCGGAACTATCTCGGCGAACTGTGTAAAAAGATAGACAGGGTCAACGGTGCAGACATGATTTTGCCCATTACGACAGTTTATGTTATCAACGTCAATCTTAAAGGCATAAAAAGTGCATGTATCAAAGTCGATCGAAATTATATAGACATGATCGGCAAAAAGCCTGTCGAAGCACGTGCCGCGTTCATCGAGAAACTGACGCACAACAGCTATGTTATTCAGGCAGGAAGAATTTCAGATGACCGGTATGCAACCAAACTGGACAAACTGCTGAGCCTTTT
>JAISPE010000126.1 GCA_031275145.1 Prevotellaceae bacterium
CTGAAACCCAAATACAGGGAACTTATCGAACTGAGGTATATTAAAGAATATGCATACGAAGAGATTGCAGAAGAACTCAATATCCCGGTAGGAACTGTCAAAACGCGGCTTTTTCGCGCGAAAAACATGCTCGCCGAAATGCTGCTTGCCGATTCGGAAAACGGAAATGACTGATTGCTGCGACAAAACCGGAAACGTCCAAAGCTACCGCCTTCTTATCATTTTTTACCTTCGCTCGGCGTAGCGTCATCAATTTAAGAAAAAGGCTGCATTCGCGGCCGGGTTGCAAACATTTACGAGTACCGGCCGCGTACAGTAAGTCCCGCAGGTACGACACTTTATTAACTGTATGCTTTAGCTTACGGTATGGGCGGCACGGGTCGGTGGTCGGGAACAGTTATTTATTTTTTTGAATTAACCGTACTCAGTAGCAGGAAATTTACCCATAAACAAGGATTCTACCTGGATTTACGTTTTATTATTTGGGTTATGAGTGGCCAGCCGCTCATAACTCATCTCTCATAACTCGAAAAAGAATTTGTCGCCGAATACGGGTTTCAATTGTGTTATCCATGTTGCATCCGGGTCATATTCGGCAAAAAACGGTCTGGCAACCCAGTCGGGGTCGCGTCCCTGAATAAACCGCATTACGAATACATCTCTGCCGGCGATTTTTTCAACGCCGAGTACCTGAACTTTACCGAAATAACAGCTCATACTCGGTCCTCTGGCAGTCCTTGCAATTCCGCTGACTTTCTGATATGCTTTACGGAAAATCTCCTGACACTTCACCAGAGGCAGTTCAAAAAAATGTTTTGCACCGGTTTCGCGTGCAACAAACATATAATAAGGCGAGCATCCGAGTTCAACCTGTTTCTGCCACATTGTCGCCCAAATCTCCGGATCGTCGTTTATATGCCGTAACACGGGCGACTGTGTCCGTATCTGTGCGCCCGTAGAGCGTATTCTTCCTATCGCATCCTTCACCTCGTCGGTAGTCAGTTCCACATAATGATTGAAATGAGCCATGACGGACAAATGTTTGCCCGACTTCACTATTTTTTCGAACAGACGTATTATTTCGTCGGCATCTTTATCCGTCGTATACCGGTATGGCCAGTACGACAGAGATTTCGTGCCTATGCGTATGGTTTTTACATGTTCCATGTCCGGTTCGAGAAACGGATCGATATAGGTCTGTAACAGTTTACAGTTCATCGTCATGGGGTCGCCTCCGGTAAGAAGAATATCGGTGATTTCCGGATGCATCCGTATGTATTTCAAATATAGATCAATGTTTTTTTTCATTGAAAATTTAAGGCGTTCCATATCCGCAAACTGAGGCCATCTGAAACAGAATGAACAGAACGCGAAACAGGTCTGTCCATGTTTTGGAAACAGCAAAACAGTTTCCCTATATTTATGCTGCATCCCGTCCAGTTTAATTCCGTCGATTTCAGGGATATTGTGCCGCTGTCCCGAAGGATTGGGATTCAGCCCCAGCCGTATTTTTTCCACATATCCGGCGAGCGCCCGACTGTCTTTTTTATCCGTCAAAGTCTTGACATTTGCATAATGTTCGGGGTACAGCATTTCTCTTCGCGGAAACGACAGTGTAAAAACAGGATCGTTGGGAATATTGTTCCAGTCGATCAGCCGTTCCACAACATAATTGTTGGTCATGAACGGCAACACCCTGCCGACCACTTCGATAGCTTCCATATCGTCTTTGGAAACGGACGACATCTGGGGCAGATTCTTATAATTCTGCAAAGTATATGATTTATAATGTGCCATACCTTGTATCTGTATTTATTTAAAAATTACTACATCCAAATTTTTGCGCAATATACAGTTTTTTTTACAATTTAACATATTAAATCCGCCATTTTCCGGAAAAACTCTGTCTTTAACAATAAAAATATTTGCTTTTTGTTCAAATCCGGCCTGTCCGGTAAAAAAAATTGCTGTGGAAAATATCCTGTCATTCACAGGATTGTATTTTAAATTAATAAACAGAAAAAAAACTGTTCTTTTTATCAATTTTTTTTCTCCCGTATTAAAAAAAACTTTTAACTTTGCGGTCAATTAAAATATATTATTTATAACTCTTAAATGTTTAAAAATATGATAAAAAATAGACGTGAATTTTTGAAAACCACCGCTCTTGTTATTGCCGGAGGGTTTGTGTTTCCCGATTTATTATCGGCAAGTGCAGGAGTAAAGGCAAAAAAGCATATCGGATTGCAGCTTTACTCGCTGCGCGACGATATCAATGATATCGGCATCCAGAAAGTGCTTGAGATTGTTGCTAAAATGGGATATGTTCATCTCGAAACAGCCGGATACAGCAACGGTAAAATTTATGGAAAAGACCCGGCCGAGTTGAAAAAAATGGTTGACGATCTGGGAATGAGGCTCACCAGCGCACATCTGGGAAGAAACAAAAGCAGCGACCACGACGCCGACATGGACTGGTGGAATAAAGCCATCGAGGCTCACAGCGCCGCAGGAATGAAGTATATGATTATGCCAGGCTCCCCGTTGAGCGGCGAAGGCGCTACTCTGGACAATGTCAAGAGATACGGAGAGTATTTTAGCGAAATCGGCATAGCTACAGCTGCTGCAAGCATTAAATTCGGGTATCACAATCATGATTTTGAGTTTAAAAACAAGATTGACGGTGTTCCCGTATACGACTTGCTGGTTGAAAACAGCAGTCCCGACCATGTCCTATTCCAGAATGACGTATACTGGACGCAAAAGGGAGGATATGACCCTGTTGAATACCTGAAAAAATATCCGAAACGGATACAGGTCCTGCATATCAAGGACGAACAGGAAATCGGCGCCAGCGGAACAATGGATTTCAAGGCGATCTTCGAACAGGCCTACGCTAACGGTGTAAAAGACTGGTATGTGGAGGTAGAACGTTACATAAAGACCCCGCAGGAAGACGTTGCACGCAGCTATAAATTCCTGAATAAAGCTAAATATGTAAAATGATGCATTTTTAAAGAAATTAAAATTGAGCCGTCCTCTTCAAAAAGAGACGGCTTTTTGCATGTATAGGAAGTCTGAACCGCTGATTTTAATATGATTTTTCTGATTAACATGATATTTTACCCTGTATTATTCAATCATTGTCAATCATCGGGCTGTCCAGTCATGTTAATCGTTGAAATCATATTATACATCAAACGGGTGAGAATTGTGAGTTTTTTGCAGAAAACTGTTTTCCGCCTCATCGTCATTGCGAATAACCGTTTCGTACCGAAACTGAAAGCGTAATGACGCTTGTTGAAGAATCAGCGATGAAACAATCCACGATGGGTCGTCATTGCGAGGAGCGTAGCGACGAAGCAATCCAG
>JAISPE010000137.1 GCA_031275145.1 Prevotellaceae bacterium
TCTTCCTGTTCGTCGAAGAATGTCAAAGTATTTCCGAATGTTTTCAGGTAACGCCGTATTTCTTCCTTTAGTATTCCGGTTCCTTTACCGTGAAGTATTCTGACCTCACTGATTCCCAACATTATTGTCTCGTCGATATAGGCGGCGACCTGTTCCAGAGCTTCGAGGCTTCTTTCACCTCTCACGTCCAATACCGACTTAAAGTTAAGCCGTTTCATTAACAGATCGGATGTGATGGCCGAGGGTTTGATATTTTCGTTTTTTTGATCTCCGGTTTTTGATATTTTCTCAATCCTGTCGGGAGTGATATTCATGATTATGTTGCCCATAGCGACGGCAATGTTACTGTTTCCGACCGACACGATTTCGCCTGTGGCAATCTGTCCCCGTATTTTCACTTTATCGCCGGGCGACAGTTGATCGCCGGCAATCGCCGTACCGGACGGAACCGGCTCGGACGTACTGCTTTTCCGTTCCCTGCGATTATGTATTTTACGTATTTTACGTTCTATTTCCGTATCGGTAAATTCATGTTCGGAAACGTTTTTTTTGAGTTCCTCAAGTTTATTTCTGGCAAGTCTGGTTTTTTCTTTGTCGGCCTGCGATTCCTTGATAATCCGTATCGTATTTTCAACCTCTTTATTCACCGATGCGAGGATTTTCTTTGCCTCCTCTTTGGCTTCGTGAATCAGTTTTTTGCGCAGATCTTTTATCTCGGACAGTTCTTTTTCATATTTTTCGGTCAGTTCTTCGAGTTTTTTATCCGTTTTTCGGATACTGTCTCTTTTATTTTCCCAGTATTTTTTATCTCTGGTGATTTCCCTGAGGCTTTTTTCTATCTTCACCTGTTTATCGCCAAGTTTCGATTCGGCATCTTTCAGAACGGCTTCGGGCAGACCGATTTTCCTCGCTATCTCGAACGCAAAGGAACTTCCCGGAATACCTGTTTCCAGCTTAAACAAAGGTCTGATATGTTGAGTGTCAAACAGCATTGCTCCGTTAACGATACCTTCCGTCGATGAGGCGAAATATTTCAGGCTGGTATAATGGGTCGTTATCAGTCCGAAAGCCTTTTTGTCCAGAATATTTTTCAGAACGGCCTCGGCAATAGCTCCTCCGGCCGACGGCTCTGTTCCCGTTCCGAACTCGTCGATCAGTATAAGCGTGTGTTTGTCGGCGTTTTTCATGAACACTTTCATATTTGTGAGATGCGAACTGTATGTACTTAAATCGTTTTCTAAAGACTGTTCGTCGCCGATATCAATAAAGATGTTCCGGAAAATACCCATTTCGGAAATCTCCGAGGCCGGAATCAGAAAGCCGCACTGTAACATGTACTGTAACAGTCCGGCCGTTTTTATACATACCGATTTGCCTCCGGCGTTGGGACCCGAAACAAGCAGTATGCGCCGGTCGCAATTCAAATCAAGATCTAACGGTACGACTTCTTTTTTCTCTTTGGCCAGCGCTTTCACAAGTACCGGATGTTTCGCTTTTCTCAGATATATCCGCGGCCCGTCTGCGATTATGGGCATCCCCGATTCCGTTTCGACTGCATAAAAGGCTTTGGCTCTGATAAAATCTATTTCGGCGAGAAGGTCTCCGGCCATGGCGATCTCTTCGTATGAAGGCCGCATAAAATCGGCCACACTGACCAGTATCTTCACAATCTCCCTCTGTTCGGCAAACTCCAGTTCCCTGATACTGTTGTTCAGTTCCACGACTTCCATCGGTTCGACAAAGACAGTTCGCCCGGTGGACGATTCGCCGACAATCAGTCCTTTCAGTTTCCGTTTATTCATTGCCAGCACAGGAATCACAGCGTGTCCGTCGCGCATGCTTATCCCCGATTCCGTATCGACAATGCCATCGTTTTGGGCAGATTTAAGTATCGACTGTATGCGCCTGTCTGCGACTGACTGTTTGGAACGGATCTCTTTGCGGATGTTGTACAGATCGGGCGATGCGCTGTCTTTGACCTGAGCGTAAGAGTCGATTACCCTGTCTATTTCTTTGAGAATATCCGGCATGAAGCGCTCTTCCCCGCTGTTGTGCCGGCGGGTTACGGAAAAAACCAGCGCTTTCAGACCGGGATACCCGTCGCCTTTTTTATCGAAATACTGCGATATTCGATTGACCGTAGCAAGCGCAGTTCTCAGATTATGCAACTCGGCCGGCTCAAGGTAATCGCCCACAGTTTTTATTTTTGACAGAAAGCGGTCGGTATCAACATACCCGCTGTCGGGAAACGAATCGTCCATCATACATATCGTTTTCATCTCCAGGGTCTGGGACAGTAATTTCTTTATCGTATTCCTGTCGCCGGAAAAACCCGCCGACCCTGCTTTTTCCTTTGCCGATTGTGTTACACACCGGTTTTGTACATAAATCCTGACTTTGTCAAAACCTGTTTTCTGCTCGAAACCTTCCGGATATATCATAAATCAATTAAAATATTTCGAAAACAAAATTACATGAAAATTCGGAATTTAAAGTGTACGACAAAATTTCTCTTTTCTTTTTTTGACATAATTAACAGAACCTTTAGTTCGACGAAGTCAATTTTCATAATTTACAAAGTCCGGCAATTTTGCAAATTTTGTTAATTGGCGGTGCATTTCAAATTGTCGCTGTATTCATCGCGCCAATCATTTGATCTGGAAAAATCAAAATTCAGACATATTGGCGACGCAATCAACCGACCGGAAAATAAAGTTTCCGTATATCTGTCTTTTATTATCCAAACAAGGACAGTGTGTTTTATGATTTTTTTTGAGCTATCCGGCTAATAATGTCGTTAATTTAAGAAATGTTGTCAATTTATACTATGCGCGGTACAGTTTTGTGATAATGGGATTGCGGGTCAAGCCCGCAATGACGACAAGTCCAGACTTTGGACAGGCACTCGTGCACAATATGATGCTATGGAGTCTTCAATAAATAAAGGTATCAATTATGGCATCCCGTTAGGGATGCATCGCTTTCATGGAACTAAAATGTAACCGATTAATATTTAATCATTTTAGTTTCTTGTTTTTTTGAATTAAAATTTTTGATGGGGTACTCGGTAGAAAACCCATACCGTCCTGTTTTGCATCCCGTTAGGGATGCATCCCTAACGGGATGCAGGACAGGATGTATTGACTGTTCTACCGAGCGATGCATCCCTAACGGGATGCCATAATTGATACCTT
>JAISPE010000247.1 GCA_031275145.1 Prevotellaceae bacterium
TCAGCAAAAATCAAAAATCAAAAATCGCAAATCACAGGTCGCAGACAGAAAACAATAACTTACTCAAAATAAATTATCTTGGAAATAAGAGAACTGATAGAGCGAATATGCGCTCAAGATGGATTTAACAGAATCCTGTCGAAAATCGATGCCGGGGAAAAGGAAATAAACCTGAAAAATATTGTCGGGTCGCTGGATGCGTTTTTATCTGCCGGCGTGATAAAACAGAAAAAGGGCGTCCACCTGTTTATTTTCAATGACAGCGACAGGGCGGCATGTTTTTATAGCGATCTATACAAACTGCTGCATCTTGCATCGAAGGATGATGAAAACAGCGATAACATTTCGGACGACGAAGTACTGTTTTTTCCTCCCTCGTTTAAACGGAGCAGCCAGTATGGAAAAGAAGATTTTTCCGGAATCATCCAGCGCACTCAGGTAATGGAACGCATCGAAACGAATCCCGAACTGCTTGCCATTGTCACATATCCCGAAGCCATAGCCGAGCTTGTCCCCTCGGATATTTCGTTAAATAAAAGCAAATTAAATCTGGCTGTCGGTGAAGCGCCGGGTATCGATTTCCTGAAAGAAGTATTTAATGAATACGGTTTTCAGCGCACCGATTTTGTGTACGAGCCGGGGCAGTATGCCATAAGAGGCTGTATTGTCGATGTTTTTTCGTTTGCTTCAAACAAACCGTACCGTCTGGAATTTTTCAACTCCGAAATAGAGAGCATCCGGAGTTTTGATACCAACACTCAAATCTCCGACAACAAGCTGCAATCTGCCGTCATCGCTACAAATATCAGGAACATAATTATAGGCGATAAAATCCCGTTTACGGATTTCGTGCACGAAAACACAACTGTGTGGACAGAAAACAGCAGTATGACCGTTAATATTATAGATAATCTGCACGATAACACTACCGACAGGGAAGACGGGGAACGGAAAAACCGTCCCGAACTGATCACGGGAAAAACATTCAAGTCATCTTTAAATAAACTGTTATCCATACAGTTCAACTCTTCGGCATCGAAAAACAGTATTCTGTTCGTCTCGGAACCTCAGCCTGTGTTCAACAAAAAATTTGATATGCTTGCCAAAGATATAATCAATAAAACTAAGGAAGGTTACACCGTTCTGGTTATTGCCGGGAATGTCAATCATGTCGAGCGGTTACGCAATATTTTCGGGTCGGTATCGAAGGAAAAGGCGCCGTTTCTGTTTGTCAATACGTCTATACACGAAGGATTTATCGACAGACGGGCGAAAATATGCTGTTATACCGACCATCAGATATTTCAAAAATATCACCGTTACCAGATACGGGGCGAAGTCAGGAAAAACAATGCGCTTACTCTTCAGGAACTTACAAGCCTTAACGTGGGCGATTATGTCGTGCATACCACTCACGGAATCGGTATTTTCGAAGGACTGGTCAAAGTGGATATTAACGGGAAACTTCAGGAAGCCATAAGACTTACATACAAAGACGGGGATACGCTTTTCGTTCGTTTGCAGAGTTTACATAAAATCACTAAATACAGAGGACATGAGGGCGTCAAACCGTCTTTGCACAAACCCGGCTCGGGAACATGGCATCGACTGAAACAGTCGACAAAAAAGAAAATAAAGGATATCGCTGTCGATCTTATTTCTCTGTATGCGAAACGTAAAGCCACTAAAGGATTCGCCTTTTCGGAGGACTCGTTCCTCCAGCAGGAACTGGAAGCCTCGTTTATCTACGAGGATACTCCCGACCAGTGTAAAGCCACAAAAGCGGTGAAAGAGGATATGGAACAGCCATATCCGATGGACAGGCTAATATGCGGCGATGTGGGTTTCGGAAAAACGGAAGTCGCAGTACGTGCGGCGTTTAAGGCTGTAACCGACAATAAACAGGTTGCGGTGCTTGTCCCGACTACAATTCTTACGCTTCAGCATTACAGAACGTTTACCTCCCGTCTGGTCGAATTTCCCGTTACTGTTGATTATATCAGCAGGATGAAACCGGTCAGTGAAGTAAACCTGTCTCTGGAAAAGCTCAGGCAGGGAAAAACGGATATCATAATCGGCACACACCGCCTGCTGAATCAGGATGTGGTATTCAAAGATTTGGGACTGCTGATAGTCGACGAAGAACAGCATTTCGGCGTTTCTGCAAAAGAAAAAATACGGCGGAAAAAGGTAAATGTCGATACTCTGACGCTGACGGCTACGCCTATTCCGCGAACTCTGCAATTTTCGCTGCTCGGCGCAAGAGACCTTTCGGTGATAAACACTCCGCCCCCAAACAGAATGCCCGTTACTACCGAAGTGCATACGTTTTCGGAGGTGATTATCAAGAAAGCTATTGATTTCGAATATCAGAGAGGCGGGCAGGTGTTTTTTATCCATAACAGAATTAAAGATATTGCAGATATGGAAAAGATCGTAAGGCGCGTGTCTCCCATGGTCAGAACGGTTGTCGCTCACGGAAGAATGGACGGGAATAAATTGGAGGAGATTATGATCGACTTTATGGAAGGTCAGTACGATGTTCTTATTGCGACAACGATAATCGAATCGGGACTGGATATTCCAAATGCCAATACGATAATAATCAATCAGGCGCAATATTTCGGACTGAGTGAACTCCACCAGTTGCGGGGGCGTGTCGGACGAAGTGACAGGAAGGCGTTTTGCTATCTTATCGCGCCCAGGGAAGCGCTCCGGACTCCAAATGCCTTTCGACGGCTGAACGCAATAGAAGAGTTTTCGGAACTCGGCAGCGGTTTCAATATCGCCATGCAGGACTTGGATATACGCGGAGCAGGCAACCTTCTCGGAGGCGAACAGAGCGGGTTTATTGCGGAAATAGGTTTCGAGGCATATCAGGAAATATTGAGCGAAGCGATGGCGGAACTGAGCAGGGAACATGCCGGCGGAGATGTCGCAAAAGAACCGCTGTTTGTCACCGACTGCCAGATTGACAGCGATACCGATGCATATTTGCCCGACGAATATGTGCCGAGCAGGGTGGAAAAATTACGCCTCTACAGGGAAATCGACTGTATCAAAAACGACGAACAGTTAGCCGCCTTCCGAAATAAACTTATCGACCGTTTCGGCCCTCCGCCGGAAGAAACCGAAGAACTGTTGCAAAGTGTGATTTTACGCAGATATGCAGTGAAACTCGGTTTCGAACGCGTGATGATTAAAAACAATATTATGTTTCTGTATTTCCCGTCAGATCACAAGTCTCTTTATTACTCTTCGCCCGTTTACTTTACTGTACTGAAATATATACAGTATGATTCCGCAAGATTCAGACTTAAAGAAAGCAAATCCAAACTGCTGCTGATCGTACGGGATATAGAATCATGTGAAGACGCTGTGAAACTGCTGGCTGACATCTATCGGAAGAATAAAGGATGAGCTAACCCCGATTTTCGGACTTCACGACTGTACAGGTATTCAGCGGAAACAATAAATGTCAAAAAAAGGGAATTTTGTCGTACACACTGGATTCATCGGTAAAACCGGTAAGACGGTCATTCCTTTAAAATACAGCCTCGCCAGGTATTGCAGGGCAAGCATGCAATATTAAGATTTAGCCGACTAAGGAGGGGTGTAAATTTTATTTAATGTTCGATCCATATCTCATAACTTTATTCCAAAACTGTGTCCATTTACCGTCAGTTTCATTAAAACATCTTAATAATAAGACAGTTTTCGCGCCGGAATCAGACCATTTCATGCCGGATTTACACATGCGCTGTTTAATAATTACTTTACATGCTGCCTCTATCACTCCTGAACCGATCGGCATATTTTTTGACAGGTATTCGGCATAATTCATTTGATGAATATGATTGGTAAAATAGGTTATGGCTTTAGATATTTCTCCTTTTTTCTCTTGAGTAATTTTCTTTTTCAATAATTGCCGCATCTCCTCCAGTATCTCCTTTGCTCCGTTTGTTTCATGTTTCAATTTATGTCGCGCCTTCTCTAGCCACCGATGTGCGACAGTACTGTTTTTGTGAGCTGCCTTTGATACTTTTGTGAGATATTCACTCGCATGAAAAAAATCTAAAATCTGTTCATTAACAAATGGCTGTAGAAACGTCCAGTTATCAGCTGCGCCATCTGCAACTCCGATAAATATCTTATCCTCATATTCTTTCCTGACCTGCTCTATTTCTTTCCGTAACAGTGCGTAAAAACTTTTTTTTCCATATTCCGGAGCTTGAGCCACATATATACTGTTCAGGCGTTCTCCATCCCTGTCATAAAAACTGATGCTCCCAACCATGGCCTGACGCCAGCTTTCTTCGCGTAACAGCATACACGTCCCGTCCAGACTTATTCCCACAGTTGATACATCATCCTTTTCTACCGGTGGATGATATGTCCACTGTTCTCTATTAACAGCTAAATCGCCTACTGCCTGACTTATCTTTTGAATGTATGTGCCTGATATATACCGACTGTGGTTCTCTTCCAAATCTCGCTGAACATCGCCCGCACTGTTTCGTGAGTATTTACTGCTTACACTTTTTGAA
>JAISPE010000146.1 GCA_031275145.1 Prevotellaceae bacterium
TTTCAGCAGAAGTATAGGCGGACTTGATTTTGTAGGCAGATTATATTTTCTTGACAGTCCAAAGTATGAATTGTTTGCTTCTTACAGATTAAAAACGAGTCTTGACCATGGATTGGAAATGGATAATGCTTTGCTGTGTCTGTGTTTTGGAGTTAAGTTTTAAATTTTAATAGAAAAACGAGGTTGCCGCAAAAAAAGCAGCCTCGTTTATAATTATTATGTATTCATTGATTTACATTATATAAATTGATTATAAATTAAAAATATTTTTTGTTTTATGAAAACATACAGAAAAGAATTGTGGTTTGAACTGAACAGGCGCCGGCAACTGATAAACATAACGCGCGAAGTCGAACAGTGTTTGAAAGAAAGCAAAATTACCGAAGGCTTGCTGCTGTGTAATGCAATGCATATTACGTCAAGCGTTTTTATAAATGATGATGAAAGCGGACTGCATCAAGATTTTGAAACGTGGCTCGAAAAACTTGCGCCCGAAAAACCTTACAGTCAATACAGGCACAACAGTTATGAAGACAATGCAGACGCTCATTTAAAACGAACGGTAATGGGACGCGAAGTTGTTGTGGCTGTTACAGACGGACATCTGGATTTTGGACCGTGGGAACAGATTTTTTACGGCGAATTTGATGGTAACAGACCTAAACGCGTATTGGTAAAAATTATCGGAGAATAAACGGTACGGTAAATTAAAAGACATAAGATATTGAATCTGCTTTACGAATTGATTTTACTGCAAATTATGCTCAATGCCATATTACAAGCTTACCAAACAGAGAAATTACCGGTAAACTGTCGAAAATCGAACTGAAATTTTTAGAACAAACAGCCGGCTGTCTCGACAGAAATGGCGAAACAACCAATTGTTGCGCCTCCATTGCTTACAAATAAACAGGATATAAGCGTGAAAAAAATATCCTGCAAACAGAGAGGAAAAATAAAGGACGTAAATATCGAATCAATAAAAGATAAAAAACATCTTACCCTATTTGTCGTAATTTTCCCCTCAAAAATACCCACAAATGGGGATTGACTGTGAACATTATATCCCGTATCTTTGTGCCGTCATAACTAAAAACATTTTATTAAAATGGATACAAAAATTAAACTTGCCTTTTACTGGCTTTTGTTGGGGATATGTTTCCTCACGCACACCGTACTGCACATGTACGAACTGTTCTACGGCGTGGACATCCGCATGCCCGAAGCGCCGGGCGAAGTGCCGCTCGACGCACAGGCTTTCAACACGGTGATTTTCACCGTCACCTTCCTGATAGCCTTCCTGTCGATAAACCTTTCGGGAAAAGGTTTCCGGTGGTTTTCCCTCGTATGGAGCGCCCTGTTTTTGCCGCTCAACATTTTTCATCTGGGCGAAACGCTGTTTGTCGAAGCGTTCGACCTTTCGCAGGCCATCCTGCTGACCTTTGTGCTGGCGGTAAACGTGCTGCTGACGATTACGCTGTGGAAAAGCTTGAAGAAGCCATAACATGGATAGAGAAATTTCGGAACTTCAGGGCGTACAAAAAACGCTGATGCTTCCCCTTTGGGGCAGAGCTGTTTTCAGCAAACGCTATCCCGAAATGCTGGATGATAGAGAGGCCGCCGGCATTATCAATTCACTGGACTATGATTTCAATGAAGTTGAAAAAGCGTTCGGCGAATACGGCGGACTGTCTTACATCGTCCGCGCCCGGAAGATGGATGATGCCGTCAAGCGTTTTATTTCGGAACATCCCCGTGCAACGGTGGTGAATATCGGGGCGGGCTTCGACACCACTTTCTCCCGCGTCGATAACGGCAGTATTCACTGGTACGATATTGACTTGTGCAATGTGATTGCGTTAAGGAAAAAGATAATTCCCGAAGGCGTTCGGAATAGATGTATTGCCAAGTCGGTGTTTGACTATTCATGGTTTAAAGATGTTCGTTTCAATGCGGAAGACGGGATTTTATTTGTAGCCGGCGGCGTGTTTCACTATTTCACGGAAGACAGGGTCAAAGAATTATTCATCGCGCTGGCAAAAAATTTCCCTGCCGGGGAACTTTGTTTTGACGGACAAACAAAAACGGCGTTGAAAATATCCAACCGTATGGTAAGAAAGTCCGGCAATAAAGAAGCGATGATGTATTTTTATATCAATAATCCGAAAACATTTGCTTCGTGGTCGCCCTTACTGCATTTGAAATCTGCCGAGCCTTACTTTAAAAACATTAAAAGGGACAGGCGCTGGAAAATATCAACCAGAATGAATATGATGCTCTGTGATATGTTAAAAATGGTCGGCTTTTATCATTTGAAATTTGAAGGGTAGGCTTAAAAAATATTTTGTCAATTGAAAAATTGCCATTATCTTCGCAGTGTAATTTTTATAACGGCTGATAACTATTGCTGAATCGTTGCGGGTTGTCAGCCGTTTTCTATTGCGGTAATGCAATATTGCACTTTTTGCCTGCTGCCGCGCAGTTCGCCGACGATACAGCAAATAATCATTTTCCC
>JAISPE010000288.1 GCA_031275145.1 Prevotellaceae bacterium
GCCGAACCGGATAAAAGTATTTCCGTTACTCAGAATGATTATTTATTTGATTATGAATATATCAAACATAACGAAAATATGAAGTCTTTTTATTTTGCACAGCCTTACTGTTCCGACAAGCTGATTTCCGCACTGTACCGGAATAATGAAAAAAACACTGTAGAACTTCATATCATTGACTGGGACGGGAATCCGGTATGTAAACTGATTTTAGACAGAAAGCTCAAAAGCGCTACAGTAGATTTTGACGCCGGATTCATGTACGGAGTTTCCGAAATGGAAGATAGAGTTTACAGGTATGATATCAGGGATATATTAAAGGAAGCATATTGATTATAAACTATTAAAAAGTACACAGATGAAAGAAATTAGATTACTTTTAATACTGTTTATTGCTATAATGCTAAACAGTTGTGCCGGGAAAAAGAATTTTAGTATCGGGAGTAAGAAAACCATACACTTCGAAAAAGAATATGCTGTTACCGGAGAACATCTGAACATTGATTCAATAGGCGTTTACAAAGCTCTGGTACTTGACCGGTATCTTATTGTAGAAACATACCAGCAAAACTGTTTTGCAAAGATATATGACCTGAAAAGTTTGAATCATTTAGGGGATTTTTTATGCAGAGGTCAGGGACCCGCAGATGTTCTGCGTGCAAGACTTGAATATGCAAAATCACCTTATTTATATATAGAAGATGGAGGACAGAGATGTATAAAAATTGTAAAAATCTTTGAAACCACGGATGACGGAAGTAAGAGATTGTCTGTATCAGTAACAAACACTTTAAAATACTGGGATAGCGGTTTTGAAGACCCCGAGAAAGCTCTTTACGTTAATGATACGCTTCTCTGGGTAAAATCTTATGACGCCATGAATGAAGAAATGATATATTATTGCAGATATAATCCTGTAACAAAGGAAATAAGTGATAAAATAGCGCTGTATAATTATCCCGTTACACCGGATATTAAATATAAAGCAATGATAGTATTATTCGATTTTATAAAACCCGACGGAAGCAAAATTGTTTTAACAACGGGCTGTTTAGACCAACTTGATATCTATAATCTTGCAGAACCGGATAAAAGTATTTCCGTTACTCAAAACGATTATTTGATTGATTATGAATATCTCAAACAAGAAAATCTAGACAATGTAAAAGATTTTTATTTTGCACAGCCTTACTGTTCCGACAAACTGATTTCCGCACTGTACCGGAATCATGCAAAAAACACTGTAGAACTTCATATCATTGACTGGGACGGGAATCCGGTATGTAAACTGATTTTAGACAGAAAGCTCAAAAGCGCTACAATAGATTTTGACGCCGGATTCATGTACGGAGTTTCCGAAATGGAAGATAGAGTTTACAGGTATGATATCGGGGATATATTAAAGGAAGCGTATTGATTATAAACTATTCGGGAAAGATTAATAATAAATATAATAAATAAATAATGATGAAGAAGAAAGTTTTTTGCAGTATTTTGTTAGCTTGGCGTATGTTGCACAATAAAATGCAATATTGTAATTTTACCTCAAATTTTGATTATTGTTATAATATGAAAAACAGGTATATTACAGTTTACATATTAATGTTTGTTTTTATCGTGTCCTGTACTGATTTAAAAAAACCGGTAAATATAAAAGAATATTATTGTGAGCCTGATACTACAATCAGGCTATATTCCGATTCTTCTTTTTTTGGACATTTATCGTGTATGCAATATTTTAATGATAAAATATATGCTTTGGATACAAAAAGAAAAGATATTGCTGTATTTAACGAAGCATTTGATTCTATATCTTTTATAGGAAAGCAAGGACATGGACCCGGCGAATTTTCGAGTATATATCCCCCCTTATATATTCATAACGATACTCTTGATGTAATGGAGAGGAGAGGATTTTCCCGGTTTTACAAAGGCCGGTACATAGACCTTATAAGATTGCCGGTTAAAGAAGGCGGTCGTTTTGCTTATCGTTCGGGCAAATATTATCTTCCGCATTCAATGCCCGCCTCTATTTTCGTTGTGGCGCCGGCAGTTATGGATTTTAATCCCGACAGTCTGATATACGGAGGTTCTCCGGTAAATTTTAATGACAAAATACGGACAGTTCACAGCAATCATAGACATCTACTGATTGATGAAAAATATTTTTATTTAATCTCATATAATTTGCCAATCATTGAGAAATATGATATTAACACACTTGAATTAGTATCCTCTTTTAATATATCCGATATTCCGGTTATACAACAAAATTTAGAATATGCTCAAAAATTGTCGCTCCCGCCCAATGCATATTATAATTCTGTTAGAGACGGGTATATATTTGAAGACATATTATATCTTTTATCGGGTACTCCCCCCGGCGCCGATGAAAATAATTCCTCAATAGTTCGAATATCACTGTATCCGGAAATGAAAGCGTTGGATGTATTGACATTTAAAGGAAATCATACTACTTTCTGTGTATCGCCGAATTACATTTTCACATTCTGCGACCCTTGTGAATGTATAACTCGATTAAAAAAACTAAAGAGTGATGAATAAAATTATTCTGTGCATATTGCTCTTCTTATTGGTTAGCGCATGTAATCATGCGCTAAAGCAGCCGGAAAAATTTGAAAGATATAAGCAAAGCAGAGATGCGGATTTTTTGTTGGGCAAAACAGTAAAAGGTATAGATTCTATTTTATCTGTCAAATGTAAGGATAACTACATTGTGTATATTTTCAACAGTAATGATTGTGGAAGTTGTGTTGATGAGGGGTTTTCATTATTGAAAAAATTAACTGCATTGTATACAAACAGAGTGTATGCAATTACGCCGTCATTGGATAATCCTGCATTTTTGCAAAAAAACTACGGCTATTATGAATATATTTATCGTGACAACAACGATATGATAAGACGGGAATTGAAATATATTCCAACTCCTGTTTTTCTATTGTTAGATAATACAAATAAGATTCTTAATATTCATTTTCCCGAAAGTCAAAAGACTGAATATAATCAGGAATTTATGAAAATTTGTGCAGAGAGAATAAATTTTTCTACGAAAGATTAAAAATAGATTTTCTGAAATAAATAGAATAATTAATAATCACAATGATGAATCGCATATATAATCAAATAGTCGACATATTATTGAGTCTTCTTGTAATGATGACTCTTTCTACAGTATTTTTTTTTAACAAAGATTTAGCTTATAGCATTGTATCAGGAAAATATTTCTGGTTTTATACATCTATGGCAATACTGTCAGTGGTAGCTATTCCGGCGATTATAATAAACCGCAGGGAAAGATTGAATTTTAAATTACCCGATTTGCTGATACTGCTATTTTGCATCGCCGCCGTGTTAATAACGCTGAACCATACGGGCAGACTGACAAATAAATGCCTGTTGCTGATATTGGCGACAGTGTTTTATTACTATTTAAGGATATTTTTTGTGGGCAAAAGTAAACTGATATATGGTTTGTGTGGCTTGGCTTTTGTTATTACAGGATTGGTAGAGGCTATCTGGGGATTAATGCAACTATACGGGTTCACATATTCGCAGCATAACTTATTTAAGATTACGGGTTCATTTTTTAATCCTGGTCCATATTCGGGTTGGCTTGCAATGGTTTTCCCGATGGCTTTGGGGTATATGATTTTTAACCGCAAAGGACACAAGATTACACAAAGTTTATTTAACCGCATAAGAGCGACGAGTGTGAAAATTCTTGGGACGCTGACAGTTTTATGTATATCGACAATATTGCCTTCTGCCATGAGTCGCGCTTCGTGGCTTGCAGCTCTTGGTGGTTGTGCTTTTGTTGGAATAATATATGGTTTGAAAAACAAGAAAGTGACTGATTATTTTAAAAGACATAGAAAAAGAGTTTTCATTTTGTTGTTGATTGCGTTTACATTGATGATTGTTGTATTTGCCGGATTGTTTTTGCTAAAAAAAGATTCGGCATTGGGACGCGTTTTTACATGGAAAATATCTTTGCAAACTATCGTCAAGCATCCGTTTGGAGTTGGTCTGGGTAATTTCTCGGGAAGTTATGGAAATGTGCAGGCAGAGTATTTTGCATCCGGTGCTGGAAACGAACGTGAGAAATACATTGCAGGGGGAGCGGAATATGCATTCAACGAATATTTACAAATATGCATCGAAACGGGAATAATACCTTTTCTTATATTTTTTACTTTTGTTATTTATGTGTTGGTTATTGGAATACGCAACAAAAATATTCTTCCGGCTGGTTCTTTGGTTTCGTTACTAATATTCGCTTCGATATCGTATCCGTTCAATGTGCTGCCTTTTGTAATCGCCTTTGTATTTTTGTCAGCGTTTTGCATGGCGGACAACAATAATGACAAGCCTCACAAAAAACTATACCCAAAATTTGTTATACGGGCTTTTCTCATTACAGTTCCTGTGTCTTTCGTCCTGCTTTTTAAGTTTTCATCATTCAATTTTCAATTCTATTATGCGTATAAATACTGGAAATTAACAACTATGTTGCATTACAATAGTATGCATCGCGAAGCTGCTGTAGAATACGCCATGCAGTATCCATATTTACAGGACGAACTGGATTTTTTGTTAGAATACTCTATAAGTCTGTCAAGATCGGAACAGTACAGGAAAAGCAACGAAATATTGCGTCAAGCAATGCAAATCAGTTGTGCCCCCATGCTTTACAATATCATGGGCAGAAATTATCAGGCATTAAAACAATACGAACTTGCGGAACAATGTTTTAAGAAGGCTGCAAATTTAGTTCCCAACCGTCTGTATCCTCACTACCTGCTTGCAAAATTGTACAACGAAATGGGATTGAAAGACAAAGCGGAGACAGAAACAAACGTCGTCCTGACCAAAACGCCGAAAGTTGAATCAATGGCAGTAGAGGAAATGCGAGAGGAACTTAGAGAGTTATTAAGGACTAAAAACTAAGAGAAAGTTATTAATTATGTATGAGATATGAAGTTCTAATAGGTGGTATTTTAAGTTGTCGTTTTTTATGTTTAGCACAAAGAGTGCAAGTGTCCGAATATAGTCGAAATGATATTCAAATTAGTCAAAAAAGGAATTATGTGGAATAAACAAAATAAAAACATATCTGAGTCCGTTCCTTTCTCTTGTAGTGTAGGGCTGGTGGAGAAGTCAAAACTCAAGCGAACCCGTTGGGTTAGGCTATTTTTATTAATCTTACTGATAGCAAGTTGCACAAAATCGCCAAATCTGCTGGAACAAGCGTTGGAAATGTCCGGTAATAACTGTGTGGAATTAGAAAAAGTATTGATACATTACGAAAACGAACCTTTAAAACTGAAAGCAGCGCAGTTTCTTATTGAGAATATGCACGGACATTTTTCGTACAGCAATCAAACGTATGTAGAGAAATATTACGATGCAATAGATTTGGTCAACTTGTATGCCGGCAGCGACAATGATGAACTTGCCGGCATGTACAAAACCATTGTTTTCAAATACTCCGAGCCACCGTCTTACATTCAAGACTTGCAAGTTATTTCTGCTACGTACTTGATTGACAATATCGACCGTGCATTTGAGAACTGGCAACACGGACTTTGGGCTACGCATCTTGATTTTGAGGAATTTTGCGAATATTTGTTGCCATATAAAGTCGCCGAATGTCAAACGCTGGACAATTGGCGAGAATATTTCTCCGATACCGTTTACGGCGATTTGCAATATTTGTCATACAATGCCCATTCATCACATTCGGCATACTGGTCGTGCTACGCTGTCCAACAAAAATTGATGAAACTGGATCCCAAAAGATACATTGACATCCCACTCCGCTATCCGGTAAGACGTATGCGCAGTTTAATGCATACTTTGTTGAAGAAGGATTGCGATGACAGCAGTATAGCCAACGTATCGGCAATGCGCGCAAGAGGCATTCCTGTGATGATAGATTTTACACCGCAGTGGCCTAATCGCGGACAGAGACATTCGTGGTGCGTGCTGTTGGAAAATACGGGCAAAAACCGCAGATTTCAGGGGCTTGATAATATAGAAAATACCTATATCGGCGAGCCCATAGCGAAAGTGTTCAGACATTGTTATGCCATTGATTCCGAATTATTGGAACTGAATCAATCCGAAAAAATTATTCCGACATTATTTCGCAACTTGCATATTCGCGATGTAACAGATGAACATCAACGTACCGACGATGTAACCGTAAATTTGGATTTGCAACATGGACAATATGCTTATCTGTCGGTTTTCGATAATGCACATTGGCGTCCTGTACATTTTGGCAAAATAAACGGTACGAAAGCCGTATTTAAAAAGATGGGGCGCGATGTAGTCTATTTGCCGCTGTGCATAACGGAAGAACAGCGAAATCCTGTACCTGTTGCACCGCCATTTATTCTGACTTTACGCGGCGAAGTAATACCCGTCGTTCCGGATATGACTCAACGACAGACATTGAAACTCACACGAAAGTATCCTACTTTCAGATTTTCGTCGTGGAGCGCCGACAGGGTTCTCGGTGCCAAAATTCAGGCGGCAAACCGCGCCAATTTCAGTGATGCTGTCACATTGCATACCATTTGGAAGTATGGAACCGAAGCAGGCGAAATACTGTTGGATACGGTAAAGAATAAATATCGCTATTGGCGTTATTATTCCGCTCCAAACGCACAAGGTAACGTTGCAGAACTGAAATTTTTCCAACAAGGACAAAACATCACCAAACAGGGAAAAATCATCGGCTCACCGAACGAAGATATAAATTATGAAAAATACCGTGTGTTCGACGACGACCCGCTGACTTTCTTCAATTCACCGGAATTGTCGGATTCGTGGGTGGGACTGGATTTCGGAAAAGCGGTAAGCATCAGCCGGATACTGTACATGCCCCGTAGCGATGGCAATATAGTGACTTACGGCGACGAATATGAACTGAAATATTGGAACAACGGTTGGATTTCCCTTGGACGAAAAGTTGCCGATAACATTTATCTCATTTTCGAGGACTGTCCTTCCGACGCTCTGTTTTTGCTGCACGACTGTACTCGTGGAATCCAGGACCGTATCTTTACTTACGAAAATGACAAACAGGTATGGTGGTGAAATAATTGAACACAGATTTTCATGTTATTTCAAGAAATAACAGTCAAGTAACTGAAAGACAATCAAACCGTTTCCAGCATCACCGGGCAATGGTCGGACAGTATCACTTTGTCAAGAATATCGGCATTTTTGAGTTGCGGTTTCAACGGTTCGGTAACCATGAAATAATCTATTCTCCAGCCGAGATTTTTGTCTTTTGCGCCGCTGCGGTAGCTCCACCACGAATATCTTTCCGGCTCGGTGCAAAACTCGCGAAAAGTATCTGTCCAGCCCGAAGCGACAAATTTGTCAAACCATTCTCTTTCTTCCGGTAAAAACCCGGATGTTTTCAGATGTCTGTTCGGGTTATTGATATCTATCGGTTTATGGCAAATATTAAAGTCGCCGGTAAGGATTATCATCGGACGGTCTTCCCTCAATTTGTCCAGATATTCTGTGATATTCCGAAGAAATTCCATTTTAACGGACTGGCGTATTTCGCCGGTTGTTCCTGACGGGAAATATGCGCAGATCACAGTAATATCCCCGAAATCGGCGCGTATTACTCTGCCTTCGGAATCGAACAAATCTGTCCCGATACCTTTCGAGACGAAATCGGGTACGGTCTGCGACAGTAAAGCCGTACCGCTGTAACCCCGTTTAAACGCGGGATACCAGTAGCAGTTGTATCCCAAATCTTCGAAATTCCGCGTATTTATCTGGTCGGGAGTAGCTTTTATCTCCTGAAAACACACGATACCGGGATTTTCCTTTTTCAGGAAATTTATCAGTCCTTTATCCGTTGCCGAACGTATCCCGTTTAAATTTAATGATATTAATTTCATTCTAACTGTTATTTTTTAATTTACACTCTGTATTTTTCGTCGTTTCCTTCGAGGATTTTCAGATAGCTTAAATACCGGCTTTCGCTTATTTCGCCCGATTCGACAGCCGTTTTCACAGCACATTCCGGCTCGTGAGTATGGCTGCACATCCCGAACTTGCACCCCGAAGCGACTCTGAATATTTCGGGGAAAAAATGATATACCTCCGTTTTATCTATATCAATCAGTCCAAAACCTTTAATTCCCGGAGAATCGATAACAAAACCGTTATCTGTCTCAAACATTTCGTAGAAAGTGGTTGTGTGCGTACCCTTACTGTGCGCTCTGGATATTTCTCCTGTTTTTAATTTCAGTCCGGGCGATAAACTGTTTATTATAGCCGATTTGCCTGCTCCGGAATTTCCGGAAAAGAGACTTATTCTGCCCGGAATCTCCGATTTTATACTGCCGATATTTATCTTTTTAAGAGCCGAAACTTCCAGAATTGTATATCCGGCAGACGAATACACATATCTGAAATATTCGAGTTTTTCCCGCAGTTCGTTCGTATTCAGAAGGTCTGTCTTGTTTATCACAATCCATACGGGGATTTTGTATGCTTCGGCTGTTACCAGAAATCTGTCGATAAATTCGAATCTTGTTTCTGGCTGAGTCAAAGTTACAATCAAAAAGACTTTGTCGATATTGGCAGCAAGGATATGCGCCTGACGCGAAAGATTGGTCGAGCGTCGTATGATGTAGTTTTTTCTGGGCGTCACATCGGTTATAATACCCTCATTTTCGGATATCGCAGAAAAAACAACCTTGTCGCCTACGGCAATCGGGTTGGTTGTTTTCATATCCTTGAGGCGCAGTTTTCCCCTCACGGTAGATATGTATAAATGCCCGTCGTCGCTGCGAACCGTGTAGTTGCTACCTGTGTGTTTAACAATCAAACCTGTCATATTCATCCTGTCCTTCAATCTTAATTAAATTTGTTCCGGATACATTTCCGGGCCTCCGACCGGTTAACCAAAGATTCATAACTGTAAGCAAAACAAAATTTTTAAATCTATTTTTATCATCGGAAACCTCCAACGAAATTTTACAAATGTAAGGATTTTTTGAATGTATGTCATAAAGTGGCCTTTTTTTGACATAATTAACAAAATTTGCATAATTTACAAATCTGTTAATTATGCAAATTATGTCAATTATGTCAAAAAAAGGAATTATGTCAAAAAAGGAATTATGTCAAAAAACGGAGTTCATAATGATTTTTTCCCATATAATCAGCAAAACAGTCATCTCGGAATAACTGAGGATTCCGCTTTGCTGTTTATTGGTTTTCAAATAACTGTCATATACTTTATCCTGTACGGCAGATAAAGTGGGGTTTAGCGCTTTTTGCCAGCGGGAGCTGATTGCTCTGTAATCCTCGATAATCCTCGAATCAATATCCCTGACAGCTTTCCGATATTTTTCGGGTGATATTTTACGCAGATTATTAAGCAGATACCATACCGTTTCCAGATAACCGCTATACCGTACCAAAGCATGTTCGCTTGAACAGCAAATCACGGAAGCGTACAGATTGCACTCCGATTCGCTTGCAATTCCAAACTGGTGCGCCTTCTCGTGAGCCGAACAAAACGGATAGCTTACAGGTAGTTGAAAGTAGTTCAGATGCTCTTCGTTAAAAAAAGGACCGAAAAATCCCGAAACGCCTGTACGGGTCATTAAACCCTCTATAATAGAACATTTCGGCCGACGTTTACCGCACGGATAAGGAATGTGTAACTGTTTGCCGAGTTTCTGATACGCAATTTCCAGGGCATAATCTATCCCCTCAATATCAAAATCAGGATCGGCAACGTACGATTTGTTCAGGGAATCAATATAACGGCAGACCAAAGCCTCGAAATAGACCGTATCCTCAACGGGCGGCTCTACTCCGAAACGTTCATGAAACGCGGGACGAAAATATGCGATTCCCCATGCCATGTAAAACCAGATTACTAACCATATTATCAGTGAAAAAACGGTTTTTATCCAGCGGAAGAAAGATATTTTTTTCATGATAGTCAATATAATACTGCCGGCAAAAGCAATTATCGAAACAATAAGAAGTACGTCGAACAGAGAAAACGGGACTTTGCCCGAAACAGAAGACAGCAAAGTTGCGATCGCCGGATAACAGTAATTAATGTATGCTTCGGCTATCCCGGGCAGACGTGAACACAAAAAGATAAATAATAACAGAACACAGGGTAATATAACCTTAAATATGAAAGAAGATTTTTTAATGTTTTTCGATATTCGCAATCCTGATAACTGTCTCATAATATTATATTCTATCATTAAATTAAACGGCAAATGTACAAAAAACCGCAAAATAAATTTGTGGATAAATGAAAAATACTTAATTTTGCGCCCTGAAATTGAAAGTTATAAAAGTGTAAAGTATTATGAAAAAGGACATTCATCCGTCGGGTTATCGTATAGTGGCATTCAAGGACATGTCAAACGAGACGTTATTTTTAACCCGTTCAACGGTGCAGACAAGAGAAACAATTGAGATTGATGGAGTTGAATATCCATTGTATAAACTGGAAATATCAAACACTTCCCATCCGTTCTATACCGGAAAAATGAAACTCGTGGATACGGCCGGACGTGTAGATAAGTTTATGAATCGCTATAAAAAACATTTTGAAGCGAAAAAATCATAATTTACCGGTAAACGTGATTTAATCTCCTACAGTCAAGAGATTTTGCCGTGCCGTCTTACTGTGTACAGAGACAGTTCTTTGAGAATAATAAATCTTAAACGGGATCGACAGTACCTGATGAATAAAATACGATTGACAAAACGTTTTGACTTCGAGGCGGCGCACTCACTTGCAGGCTACGACGGCGCATGCAGATATATACACGGACATTCCTATATTTTGCATGTCACCGTAACAGGTACTCCGTCAACAGATATAACCGACCCCAAAACAGGCATGGTTATGGATTTTGGAATCCTCAAACAAATTATTAAAGAGAATATTATAGACAGATTCGACCACTGTGTCATGTTACGTAAAGGATCTCCACTGTCGTGTGAAATAAAAAATGAATATCACAGGGTAGAATTGTTTGATTTTCAACCGACATGTGAAAATATACTGCTTTATTTTGTCGAAATACTGAAAAACAGGCTGCCCGTGACGGTTTCTCTGCACAGTCTGAAACTGAGCGAGACAAACAGTTCTTTTGCAGAATGGTATCTGTCAGACCAAACGTGTGATGATATGTGAATTATGGTAGATATTTCTTCAAAATTATTGTCTGACGCCGTTGACGAAATGGCAAGTTTGCCGGGTATCGGACGTAAAACAGCCCTGCGACTTGCTTTACACTTACTGAAACAGCCGCTTGAAAATGTCGAACGTTTTGGAAACTCTTTCATAAAAATGCGTAGAGATTTATATCACTGTAAGATATGCAACAACATTTCCGATACTCCCGTCTGTCCGATTTGCTCGGACAAGTCCCGCGATACTTCCATGATTTGCGTGGTGGAAAGTATCCGTGAAGTCATGCTGATAGAAAACACTATGCAATACAATGGTTTATACCATGTTTTGGGCGGGATTATTTCGCCGATGGAAGGCACAGGTCCTTCCGACTTAAAAATTAATTCGCTGGTCGAAAGAGCATCCGATGAAAATATCCGTGAAGTGATACTCGCCCTCAGTACTACCATGGAAGGCGAAACAACAGGATTCTATCTTTACAAAAAACTGTCTGCCTGTGATGTTGATGTTTCGATCATTGCCCGCGGAGTGAGTTTTGGCGACGAAATAGAATATACCGACGAAATCACTCTGGGACGCTCTATAAAAAACCGCCAGCCATTCAAAGGATAGCATGCCGTATTGTCCAATATAATGTCATCCTTCGGGATTTTTATTTATAACAGGATTGAATCCTGCTCGCGATTCAGACTTCAATATAATTCAGATTCCTTGATATCAGTATATTTCTGAGAGCGGCGTCATTGTCCAGGATTTTTTTTCTGTTGGTTGAAAGCAGCCATTTCCAGTTTATTTTCGTTTCTTCCGGGATGGTAAAAATTTCTTTTATTACATCTTTTATACCGATTTTTTTTACAGATGATTTCAGGCTTGCAAAAACCACAAATGTGTTTATATCAAGTTTGTCAATAATTTTTTCAATATCCTGCGAGGGTGTCAGCGATGAAATACAGATGACCGACATTTTCCCGTTGCCGAAATATTCTTCGATTTTATTTGAATGCCAGTCCATTCCGGATATTTGAGCAGACACTTCATGCTGATATTCAACTGCAATCTTCGATTTCTGATCGGGAATAAAACGCACTTCGTTATCTTTTTTTAACGACTTGTACACCTCCCAGATATACGTTTTATAGTCGTTTAAAAACGTGTCCGAAACTGTTTTTTCCAGCAAATCCCGATAAGTGTTGCAAAACGAAGCATACATGTCGATTTGGGAAGCATACATACTGCGCATTTCTATTGTCCGGACAATCAGCTCCTTGGTCTTTGCATAAACAGGCCATACTATTCTGCGTATATCGTCCGACGATTCGAAATGCTTGAAATGCAACAGTTCTCCCTCTTTACGGTGCACGGTGTCGGTTCTGATTTCGTCGTTATCAAGTGTATGCGAAATGTTTGACAGTTCAATATCTTTTTCGGCAACAGGCAGAATCACTACCGAAATCCTGTGTCCGAACTCAATTTTAAAGGAAAACATCCTGAAAGAATCCTGAAAAAACAGTGTAACCTTCTCCAGATCATAACTTTTGATATTCGGAAGAATCAGTTTCTTTCTTCCGTAACCGCGTCTGTGTTTCAATCTTTTAAGTCCGATTAACGCTTCATGCTGTTTGTCGAACGTCAATCCGGCTTTGACCGTACCTGTAAACGGAAACGTCAGTTTGCTGCACACAACTTCACAGATAACCTCATTAACGCTTGTATATGTGAATTTTATTTCGGGTACAGCCTTTGATTTGCGATACGGAATATATGAAACAAGCAGCGTTACGATTGAAAACAGAATGATTGTACCGAATACAAATATCGAGCTTTTCAATAACAGGACCGCTATGTCGCTTACTTTGTCCGAAGCTCCGGAAACAAGATATTCTCTTACAAAAAACACAAACAGAATCACAATAAAAAATGTCACACGAACGCACATTTTATTGCGAATATATTTCACTCCCTGATAAAAAAACTTTACTGACTTCTTCACTGCTACAACAAATATCTGCCCGAACGTTACGGCAAATATACTATATTTCTGATTTATATATTATTCTATTTCTATTTCGTACGGCAGTTTTGCTACTATGCCGCAATCCTTAACACTGTTTATTAGATACCCGTAATATTTTAACGCCCGTACAAGCTCGTTATCCGGAGAGCCCGATACTTTGGCATCAAGAGTTTTCATCAGCATTTCGAACGTACTCAGTTCTTTTGGCAGTTCCAGTATCGAATAATCCGAGATATCCGCCAGTCTGGCAGCCTCCTGAATCGCCTCCTTTATCCCTCCGAAATAATCAATCAAACCTAAATCGAAAGCGTTCACTCCGCTCCATACTCTTCCCTGTCCGATACTGTCCACCTTTTCGACGGTTAAATTTCTGGATTTCGCAACTTTATCCGTAAATTTCGAATATATGAACTCGACATTTTTCTGGATATAATCTTTTTCAACCTGTTTCAACGGTCTGGTAAGAGACGGGAAATCAGAGTGCTCATTCGTCGTTACCACATCGAACGTTATTCCCAGCTTTTCTTTCATTGCTTTTTCGATATTCGGAATCATGCCGAAAACTCCGATTGAGCCGGTCAGGGTTGTACGGTGTGCAAATATTTTGTCGCCGGGAGTTGATATCCAGTAACCTCCCGAAGCCGCAAGATCGCCCATGGATATTACAACCGGTTTCTTCGCCTTTGTTATTTCAAGTTCGCGGGCAATAAATTCCGAAGCATTGGCGCTGCCCCCGGGCGAATTAACTCTGAATACTACTGCTTTGACGCTCGAATCCTTTCGTGCGGTAGTGATTGCCCGAATTATATTTTTTGACATGATATCCGTTTCGCCTTCGCCCGACATAATCTCTCCGGAGGCATATATTACGGCAATTTTATCTTTTCCGTCCGTAAACGGGACAGGAGCTGTGTAATATTTGTCTATATCGACGGTATTCAGGCTTGTCCCTCCCGAATATTTTGTCAGTTCTGCAATCAGTTCGTCTTCGTAAAACAGTTTATCGACAAATTTTTTGTTGAGAGCGTCCTCTGCCATTGCAAGTTCCAGATTATCGGCAATACGGTTCAATTCTTCTATTTTAATGTCCCTCGAAGCGCTGACGGTCTGCAGGATATGATTCCAGATAGAGCCTGTGTACGATTTTATCTGTTCGCGGTTTTCATTACTCATTTGACTGAGAGTGAACGGTTCTATTGCGGATTTGAATTTCCCATGACGTATAATTTGCATCTCGATGCCGAGTTTGTCCAGAAATCCTTTGAAGAATGTTAATTTTGAACTGATTCCGGCAAAATCAATACCGCCAAACGGATTCAGATATATTTTGTCGGCAACTGTGGCCAGATAATATGCTTTCTGTGAATAGCTTTCGGCATAGGCCAGAACAAATTTCCCCGATTCTTTGAATGTTAGCAGCGCATCGCGGATTTCCTCGACTGAAGCAATACCCGCATCAACACTCGAAAGGTCTAAATATATGCCTTTTATGCGGTGATCGTACGCGGCCTGTTCTATTCCGTTAAGAACACTGTTCAAACCCAGATTGGTCTTGACGTCGAAATTGACGATATCAATCGCCGGAATCCCTGCGCGGTCTTCAAGCGGCTTATTTAAAGATATTTTCAGTATGGAATTGTTTTTTACCGTCACCGGTTCGGGAGAGCTTACGGCAACCATTATCGAGAATAATATAATAAAAACCAGCATGTTCACTATCAGTATCCCAAGTATGGATGCAAGCAGCATTTTGAAAAAATTTTTCATATCATATTTAATTTAAACTGTTTCCTATAAAATTTTTTAATAACACAATAACATTTTACGACAAAAATCGAGCCAAAAGTAATCAAAATTTATTAAACCCGAAATAAAAAACGGTAACAGAAAATTCCTGAGGGATTAGCGGATTGGGAATTGTTTGTGATTACGCATAGATTTTAAAAACCTCAGCAGCAATTTCGTCGATTTGATAAGGTAATGAGTATCCTTGCCGTAAGCTGAAGCACAATATCATCAATTTAAGAAAAAGGTTACAGTTCATTGCATTGACTTCGTCGAACTAAAGTTTCCTAATGGAATGCTTTTTGTTACAGCTTTTTGTACTTTAAATTGACGGCATTTCTTAAATTGATGACATTGAGCTTTTAATTTGAAGCGTTTTGATTTCGTTTTCTTGCTGTTTCGTCGAGAAAGATTTTCCGCATGCGTATAGCGTTTGGGGTGACTTCCACACATTCGTCGGCTTTGATATATTCCAAAGCTTCTTCGAGACTGAATTGCAGGGGAGGCTCGATATGCGCCTTTTCATCGGATCCCGAGGCGCGAATATTTGTGAGTTTCTTTGTTTTACAGACATTAACCGTTAAATCGTCGGCGCGGGTATGTTCCCCGATAACCTGTCCGCCATAAATTTCGTCGCCCGGACTGATAAAAAATTTGCCTCTGTCCTGAAGTTTATCTATCGAATAAGCTATGGCTGTTCCTGTTTCCAGGGCGATCAGAGAGCCGTTTGTCCGCATTTCTATAGCTCCCTTATACGGCTCAAAATCTTTGACAACGTGCGACATGATTGCTTCGCCCTGAGTGGCGGTAAGGATGTTGCTTCTCAGGCCGATTAGTCCGCGTGAAGGGATTTCAAACTCGAGATGAATACGTTCACCGTCATTTTCCATGCTTAGAATCATACCCTTTCTTCGCGAAACCATTTCGATAGTTTTTCCCGACAGATTTTCGGGGACATCAATAGTGAGAATTTCAACCGGTTCGTATTTCTCACCGCTGATTTCCTTTATAATGACCTTTGGCTGTCCAACCTGTAATTCGTATCCTTCACGCCTCATTGTTTCTATAAGGATACTGAGGTGCAGCACTCCACGCCCGTACACAGTAAACGAGTCGGCATTTTCTCCCGGCTCGACACGCAAAGCAAGGTTTTTTTCCAGCTCTCTGTCCAAACGTTCTTTAAGGTGTCGTGACGTCACATATTTTCCGTCGCGTCCGAAAAAAGGAGAATCGTTTATCATGAACAGCATGCTCATAGTCGGTTCATCGACCGAAATAGGATCAAGACCTTCCGGATTTTCGTAATCGGCGACAGTGTCTCCTATCTCGAATCCTTCGATGCCCACAATAGCGCAAATGTCTCCGCAATCGACTTTATCGGCTTTCTTTTTCTCCATCCCCTCGAAAGTCATCAGTTCCTTTATTCTTGAACGGACTATTGTAACTCCGTCACGTTTTACCAGAGAGATATTCATGCCGTTTTTCAGCGTACCCCGCGCAACCCGTCCTATGGCAATGCGTCCTGTATAATTGGAATATTCCAAAGACGTGATTAACAGCTGCGGAGTGTCGTCGATAAATTTCGGGGCGGGAATTTCTTTGATAATCAAATCAAGCAGGGGAGTTATATCTTTCGATGAAGTTTTCCAGTCGACAGACATCCATCCCTGCTTTGCACTCCCGTACACTGTTTTAAAGTCCAACTGTTCTTCAGTCGCTCCGAGACTTATCATTAAATCGAAGACCTCTTCGTTGACTTCTTCCGGACGGCAATTCTGTTTATCGACTTTGTTAATGACTACGACGGGTTTTAATCCGAGTGAGAGAGCTTTTTTAAGAACGAAACGCGTCTGTGGCATTGTTCCCTCAAAAGCGTCGACCAGAAGCAATACGCCGTCGGCCATATTAAGGACCCGTTCAACTTCTCCTCCGAAATCGGCATGTCCCGGAGTGTCGATAATGTTAATTTTATATCCTTTATATATTACCGAAACATTTTTGGCAAGAATTGTGATACCCCGTTCCCGTTCGAGGTCGTTATTGTCTAAAATTAATTCTCCTGCCTTTTCAGCGCTTCTGAAAAGATTTCCCATGAGTATCATTTTATCTACCAGTGTTGTTTTGCCATGGTCTACATGCGCGATGATTGCAATGTTTCTTATTTTTTGCATTTCCGTTTACTAAATTTGAGGGCGCAAAGGTATAAAAAATATGCTGACGCAAAAATTAACTCCTGAAAACTTGAGTTTTTGAGTTTGCAGTATCTGTGTAATTCGGGGATCTATAACATTTTAGTTTAGCACACGGATGAAACGGGATCGGGCAGGTTTTATCTGCGTAAATCCGTATAATCTGTGGAGTGTACGACAAAATTCCTGTTTTTTGACAGAACCTTTAGTTCGACGAAGTCAAGTTCTGGTGATGAAGCGACAGTACATGTACTGACTGCTTATAAATTATCAAAATAGCTTGACTGTTTATCGTATTTCAGGACATCGCTAAGCATTGAAGAGCGTATTCCGATTTTGAAGCTCCAGCTTTGGAAACGGCCGAGAGGCGTCCAGTTGAATGAAAAGTCGAAACAGTGTAACTGTCGTGTTATACCGATTTGTGTCATAGTCAGTCCCATTGTTTTAAAATCGAATCCGCTGTTCACCCTTATATCCCAGTTTTTTGTCGGCGACAGAGTTCCGTTGAAGCCCAGTGTCTGCGTATGATTGTGATTTGTAAAAAGTTTTCCGCCGGTATAATTATACCTTTTATTATAATTATAGGAATAGTTGAACGACACGCTCCAGGGGACGTTAAAAGCCTCGTACACGAACGGATTGACATTCGTATGGCTGTGGCCGTGATCATGATCGTGATCGTTGTCGTTACCACTGTCATTGCCTGTGTTTTCGTCGCGCGGACTGCGGGAACTGTTTTTATTTTTATCACTGTCGCCCTCTTTTTTGCCTCCGCTGAACGAATATCCGAATGACAGGCTGAAATCGGTCAAACGTCCTATACTCAGTCCTTTTTTCTCTTTCCAGTAGAACTTGTTAATTCTCGTACCGCGTTCGCTTATTGCATACGGATCGACAGTGAAACGAAATGATAAGGATGTTTGTCCGGGCAGGTTTGTCGTTCCGGAAAACGAGATATTCGACAGATTCATCGAGTCTGCCAGCATGTTGTACGAAGTGCTGATGTCAAAAGTATTCAGCAGCGCCACCTTTTTCGCCACCGTGTCGTTTTTGCCTCTCAGTTTCATTTCCAGATTGTTTCCCAGAGAAAAACCTATCGACCCGCTTTCCTGCTGCGTCGGGTATCCGTAAGGCTGACCCTGATAGATATTATACTCTTCCATATTTCCCAGAGTATCTCTCTGCACCTTGCGATAGCCGTTGAACGGTTTCCTTAAATCGGGATTGTACGAGAGACTGATCGAAGGTTTCACAACATGCCTTATTGCTTCGATCCGGCTTCCTTTCCCGAACTTGACAAGTCCGTATATTTGAGTGTTCAGCGAGGCCGAGAAACCGTATTCGTGTACCATTCCCAGTTTACTGAATGCTTTCGTCGTATCGGTTATTACTTTTCTGCTGACGCTGTCCCAGTGTTTTTCTATCGATTTGAAATACCATTTCGTACCGTAACGTATCGAAGGCGACATGTTGATATACTTCAGTATGGGTATGTTCGGCAAACCTATACTGATATTGTGGTTTAATCCGTTATTCATTTTTTTCATGAAATTGGGATCTTTAAGTTCTGTTGATTTGAAACTGACTTTATTGTCGAACGTTGCGCCGTAAGTAATCGAAATATCTTCGTACATGGCTTTTTTGCCCACTCTTTCCTTTTTTGCAAAAGGATAGATACGCGACATGGAAAACGTCAGGTTCGGGAAAGTAATGGAATACGTGCTGTCTCTCATATTCTGGCTGTGATTGGCATTTACCGACAGATTGAACGGAGAACCCTGCCACGAACGCGAATATGAAATGCTGGAACTTATTGTATTGTTAATATTTTGATACGGATTGTGTGATGCGTTGTTGTTGTACAGGTTGTTATTGGCTGAAGCGAAATTTACGTTTGCCGAAAAGTTTGTTCCCGGACGCGCCTTGGGGGACTGGCGGTGACTCCACTGTACCGAAAAAGTTGTAGCCGCAGAATAATCGGCCAGGCCTTTTTCGCCGACGGTGTTAAAAGCGTACTGCATGTTGAAACTGCCGTCGAACTTATACCGTTTTGTATACCTCGACGCCGACCGTAAAGCCCATGACCCCAGAGTATAGTAGTCGCCGGAGACGTCAAGGTCCATGTGTTCGCCGATTGCGAAATAGTAGCCCATGTTGCGTAAAAAGAATCCTCTCGACACTTCTTCCCCGTATGAGGGCATCCGTATTCCCGATGACCGTCCCGACTGTTGCGGGGCAAATCCGAACGGGATTACAAACGGAAGAATGGGTACGTCCTCAATCACAAGATACGAGGGACCAAAATATATGTATCGCGGTTTATCGACAACCTTGCCTCTTGTCATGTATATGAAGAAATGCGGATGCGGCGCGTCGCAGGTCGTATATTTCGCTCCTTTGATGAACGTTGAATTGTCCGGCATACGTTTGGACAGGTCCCCGTATATAATGCCGTCGCCCTGATGTGTCGTGACATTTTTGATGAAAGCTTTTTTCGATGTGAAATTATATTTCAGCGTTTCCATTTCGAACTGTTCGCCGCCGTCCTTGAAAACGGGTTTTTCCATTAACTGTCCTGCGGTATCGGAATATCCCCGACCGAAAATCGTCTTGTCCTTTAAACTTCCTTCGATATATCCGGCCTTGACTTCCATGGAAAGAGACTTGATGTTTCCTTCCTTATACAGATATACCACAGTATCGTAGTCGTAAAGATAATACACCACAGAATCTTTGGCGGCATACTCTATCGGATCCTGAATAGCGTCCTTGCCTGTTATCTGTGACGAATCCATGATAGTACGGACAGTTGTATCGGCAGCTGTTTCCGTCTTTTTGTCAGGCATCTTTATGACCTGGGCTTCAACTGTCAGAACACATAATATCCTTACTGCCACTAATACAAGGATAATCCTTCCATATTTTCCGAATAAATAACTTGTCAATTTCCTAATTTATTATACTTTAACAGTACGACAAAAGCGTGCAAAACTAATCAAAATTCGGAGAACGGCAACAAAAAACGGCTAATCCCCTGATTCCAGGAAATTAAAAGCAACAGGATTTTTGACAGGATGAACAAAATTTGACAGGATTATATAAAAACAAGTCTCCGATTTGCACAAGTCGGAGCCATCGATTTAATAAGGTAATAAGGTCTGGATATCACATTTCCAGGCTACTGAGTACCCCATTAACCGGGTTAATTCAAAAAAATAAATAACTGTTCCCGATCGCCGACCCGTGCCGCCCATACCGTAAGCTAAAGCATACGGTTAATAAAGTGTCGTCCCTGCGGGACTTGTCGTGCGCGGCCAAAAAATCCCGTAGGGATGATATGTCGGTAGAAAACAAAACGGTAGCGATCAAAAATC
>JAISPE010000301.1 GCA_031275145.1 Prevotellaceae bacterium
ATTGCCTCCAGATCTTTTGTAATAGCCGCCTTTGTCACATTCCCGTTCAGCCACCACCACCAGCAGTCCACTCCGTACACAGCATCCGGCGACTTAAAATTGTCGACTAAATGTTTGTAATCAACCGCTGGAGCGCCCGCGCCGTTTTCATTATAAACGACTTTGCTGTAACAGATAAACGACAGTAAAACCGTCGCCGTCAAAAAAAATACTGTCTTTTTCATGTTTGTATAATCAATTAAAAGTTATTTAAAATATTTTATCCGTTTTATTCGGAAGACTGTATGCAAAAAAAATCATCTTCCTGTCATTTTAATACAGTGCAAAAGTAATATATTTTCAGTGAAGAAAGGATTTGAATTAAAATATACACGGGCAAGCCGAAGGTTCAGCTTCGCTCACAGCTAAAAACAAGTCCTCCGACTTGCGCGAAATTTAATGCGACGACGGAACAGAATTTCTATCGAAGAGAAAAAAATCTACCGAAGAGAAAGTTCATTGCATTCCTTACGGAATGCAATGAATTACACCCTTTTTCTTAAACTGCTGTCGTCATCGCGGTGAACGGTGAAGATCGGGGGGAACTCGCGTATTTGTTGAATACCGCGACCGTACCGGCATGCTGAATAAATTTGTGCATTGAAATATTTCATGTAATTTTGCAGCCGTATTAAGTCTAAATAAAAAGATGTCTAAACAAAAGAAAAAGCAGCCGGTACGGATAAGTCCCGAGAATTATATTCGCCATCGGGCGCGCAATTTACCGATATACAAGTGCTGGGTAAACAGAAGCTGGAGACGGGACAGCATGGCGATAATTTTCGTTTCGCGCAAACATGTTTCGGGAAACCTCACTCTTGGCTTCTATACAGTCGATTTGCAGTGCATGGGCGTAGGCGGAACATGGTACAAATATAATATTCCGGAAATCAAAATAATGGCGATGATGGCAGACATCGCAAAAGAGAAACTCCGTTTAGTGGAAATTTCGTATAAACTTGCGCACAACATTATCTATGCCGCTATCGAAAATGCCGAGGGCTACGGATTTCACCCTGTAGCCGATTTTACGCGGGTTTCGCAATATATCCTGGAACCCGATACCGAAGATATCCCTCTGATAAACATACCCTGCGGCGTAAAAGAAGAAACCCCCGACCGGCAGGCAACGCAGCAAATGCATGTACTTGAACGTATGCGTAAAATTGCCAAATCGCGGCACGGCGGGATTGAAGAAGAAATAAGCAGGGAAAAGGAAAAAAAGATAAACGAATACAACAAAATAAGAAAACGCTGCTTCGCAATGACCGAAGAAGAACGGAAGACGCAGTTTATCGAGTTTGTGGGCGAACTCGAACATCTCACTGGGGAGGAAAAAAATAAAATGCTTGTGCCGATGATTATTCTGGCTGACGTAATTATACGGAGTAACGCCGATAACGACAAAGTTAACGAATTGATCAAGACTTTTAAAAAGAATTTCGACTGTAAAATTATCAACACGTTCGACCTTCCAAATTCATATTTTACCGGAATGCAGCACCGAAGTATCGATAAATTAATCAAAGAATACAGGAAAATCACAGATCAGCTGGGTTCCGGCGATTTTAAACAGGCGATTGAGAAAATTCGTGAAGATTACAACGACCTTCCGTTTGTATCTTACCTTGAATTAAGGTGTGATATAAATTTAAAGAAAGACGAATTTCTTGAAAAGTTAAACAGTTTTTCACAAAAATTCCCCGATTATCTGATGTTTAAAATTTTGCAGTACGAGTACGCCGATCATGAAAAACTGGAAACCATGCTGTCTGAAATATCCAAACCTGTTACTGTTTTTGAATTATTCGAGTTTTTATACGCATATCTGAAAAGCTGTATAGAAAACAGTGACTGTCCTCTCGAAAAAATGGTGGTGTTCGAATCCCTGATTGACGACTATAAAAAGGCCGGTATCACACCTGCTGACGGATTTTTCTCCACGATGCTGTCTATAAAAATTGATATAGTGAAAAAATATTACGGAATCGAAAAAAAAGAAAAACCACAGACAGATTAAAGAAGGCTTTTAATTCTTAAAAACAGGATATAACGGTATCTGTAAAAAATTACACAAATCACAGTTCAGACTGTTAATTTTTTCAAAAAAAACTGTTCATTTTCCGGAATCCACCCTGTTCCGGCTTAAGTCTCCGCCGTTCCGGCTTAAGTCTCCGCCGTTCCGACTTAAGTCTCCGTCGCTCCGACTTAAGTCGGAATGGCGCATATTAAAAAATATTATTCTCAAATTAAGCAATATACATCTCCGGACACACTGCGAACGGGTAAAAACTTTACATTTTCACCGTAAAATTGAAGTGTAACCGTTTTAACAGAAATTAAGGTATAACATTTTCATAATTCACAAATCTGTTAATTTTGCAAATTTTGTTAATTGACTTCGTCGAACTAAAGTTTGGCTACGCCGATTTAAAAATTCTATCTAAAAAAGAGTGTGAATTGTCAGTCCCGAACGGAGTTTCGGCTCGAACCATGTTGTTTTCGGAGGCATTATTTCTCCCGCATCGGCAATGTTGATTAACTGTCGCATACTTACGGGATACAGGGCGAAAGCGACTGCCATTTCTCCCGAATCCACCCTTTTGCTCAGAGCTTCAAGTCCTCTGATACCGCCGACAAAATCTATCCTTTTCGATGTACGGAGGTCCTTAATATCTAAAATTCTGTCAAGTACCAAACCGGATAAGACGGTAACATCCAGTCCGCCGACAGGGTCGGAATCGTTGTATGTACCTTCTTTTGCTGTCAGCGAGTACCACGATCCGGCAATATACATCGAAAAATTATGCAGACCCGCCGGTTTGTAAGTCTCTGTCGAGCTTTTCTTTTCTACGGTAAAATCCCCGTTCAGTCTGTCGATAAACTGTTCGACGGACAATCCGTTAAGGTCTTTGACGAGCCTGTTGTAATCAATGATTTTCAAATGACTTTCGGGGAAAATGACCGCCATAAACCAGTTATATTCTTCATCTCCGCGATGGTCCGGATTTTGCAGCCGTCTCATTTTGGCGACAGCGGCGGCGGCGGCTGTACGGTGATGTCCGTCTGCGATATACAAAGCGGGGACACTCTCGAAGATTTCAGTAATCCGTTCAATATATTCCGGATTATCGACAATCCACAGCTGGTGGCGAAATCCGTCGGAAGAAGTGAAATCGTATTCGGCATTTTGAGTTTCGACAATTGAAGCGACCAGACTGTTCATCTCTGCCACATCGGGATACGAAAGAAATACCGGCTCGATATTTGCATTTTGTATATCGACATGCCGTATCCTGTCGTTTTCCTTGTCTTTTCGGGTCAGTTCGTGTTTTTTTATTTTCCCCGACTCGTAATCTTCCGCACTGGTACATGCCGTCAGCCCGTATTGAGTTCTTCCGTCCATGGTTTGCGCATAGATGTAATATTTTTCCGTATCATCCTGAACTAACCAGCCGTTTTCAACCCACTTTTGAAAACATTCTTTACCTTTTTCATACACCTCGCCAGCATATTCGTTTGCTATCGGGTCGAAATTTATTTCCGGTTTTGTGATGTGCAACAGCGATTTTTCACCGGCTTCGGCCTTTGCTTCCGCTGAATTGAGAACGTCGTACGGACGGGCGGCAATTTCCTCAACATATTCTTTAGGAGGACGGACTGCTTTAAACGGTTTTAATTTTATCATAATTATCTATCCAATATTAAATTATTTATTTTACGAATTTTGAGCTTTTGCAATCCAGTTTTTCACTTCGTCGGGCGAAGGGTTTTTCAGTCCGAGTTTCTGTTTTTTGTTGATGCCGCACAAATCATTGAAAAGTTTGCCGGGATTGAGGCCTGCGAGAGATTTGACGGTTGTGTATCCCGACTTTTGGATTACGGCAACCCATTCCGCCGGTATTCCGATGACTTCGTACGCTTCCCTTTCGTCGGTAACGACTTTCTTTTCGGGACGCATCTGCGGGAAAAACAGCACATCCTGAATCGACGCCGCTCCGGTCATCATCATCGTCAAACGGTCGATTCCGATACCCATTCCCGACGTGGGAGGCATACCGTATTCTAGCGCCCGCACGAAATCCATGTCGATAAACATGGCTTCATCGTCTCCTTTCTCTTTCATTTTCACCTGTTCTTTAAAGCGTTCGAGCTGGTCAACCGGGTCGTTCAGTTCCGAATAGGCGTTGCAGATTTCCTTCCCGCCGATAAACAGTTCGAAACGTTCGGTAAGCGCGGGATTGTCGCGGTGTTTCTTTGTCAGAGGCGACAATTCTACCGGATAATCAATGACAAAAGTCGGCTGAATCAAATGATGTTCGCATTTTTCGCCGAATATGGCGTCAATCAGTTTTCCCTTGCCCATTGTCGCGTCGATTTCTATGCCCAACCCGTTACAGGTGTTTTGAAGCTGAATTTCATCCATTCCGGATATATCGACTCCGGCATATTCGCGGATTGCATCCAGCATCGGCAGACGACGGTAAGGTCCTTTAAATTCCACTTCGTTATCGCCTATTTTCACACGTGTAGAGCCGTTTACTTCCGACGAAATCTTTTCGAACAGCTGTTCGGTGAAATTCATCATCCATTTATAGTCTTTGTAGGCGACATAAATTTCGAGACAGGTAAATTCGGGATTGTGAGTGCGGTCCATTCCTTCGTTACGGAAATTGCGCGAAAACTCGTATACGCCTGTAAATCCTCCAACTATCAGTCTTTTTAGATATAATTCGTTTGCAATACGGAGATACAGAGGTATATCCAGAGCGTTATGATGCGTGATAAAGGGACGTGCGGTGGCTCCGCCCGGTATGGACTGCAAGACCGGCGTATCGACTTCGAGATAATCTCTTTCGTTGAAAAACTGCCGCATGGCATTTATTATCTTTGTACGCCTGATAAAGACGTCTTTCACATGAGGATTGACAATCAAATCCACGTAACGCATCCGGTATCGCTGTTCGGGATCGGCAAAAGCGTCGAAAACCTTTCCTTCCTTCTCTTTCACTATCGGCAGGACTTTCAACGATTTGCTCAAAACGGTCAGTTCCTTTACATGAATCGACAGTTCGCCCATCTGCGTTATAAACGCATAACCTTTGACGCCAACAATATCGCCGATGTCTAAAAGTTTTTTGAAAACGGTGTTATACATTGTTTTGTCTTCGCCGGGGCAGATGTCGTCGCGTTTCACATACACCTGAATCCGCCCTTTTTCGTCCTGCAATTCAAAAAAGGAAGCGCTGCCCATGATACGCCGTGCCATAATGCGTCCTGCAATGCTAATATCTTTAAAATTATCTTTTTCGGAGTCGAATCCGGCTGCTATTTCTTCTGTTGTACAATTCACCTCAAACTCCTGTGCCGGATATGCCGGAATATTGAGTTTCTCCAGTTCAGTCAATGAGTTGCGTCTGATAATTTCCTGCTCGCTAAAATCTTGATTCATCCTGTATTTAATATAAAAATAAGTGCAAAAGTACAAATTTATTTGTCTCTGCAAAAATATGGAGCGAGTTAT
>JAISPE010000372.1 GCA_031275145.1 Prevotellaceae bacterium
GTCGAGCTAAAGGTTCTGTCAAAAAGGAATTTTGTCAATTCTCAACTATATAATTACATTTAGGGATACAGCACGCGGAGATATTTTCAATTAAGCAGCTGAATATAAGTACTGTTTTTCCCTGAATAAAAATATTTCATTTTACCTGATCCCCTTTTTCGGGTATTTATTACAATATTTTATTTTAATATCTTTACAGCCTCTTATAAAGAGATTTTTTTTATTATTTTATTTGGATTACAATATGATAGGACACAGTCATAACCACAGAAACGGGCACAGTCACGGAGAAAAGCACGAACATGTTCATGGAGTTTCCGGTATCGGGATAGCGTTTTTCCTGAATCTTGTGTTCAGTTTTATCGAAGTTGTCGGGGGATATTTAACCAACAGCGTAGCCATACTTTCCGACGCTTTGCACGATTTGGGCGACAGTTTTTCGCTTGCCTTAGCCTGGTATTTCCAGAAACTGTCGAAGAAAAAGCGGGATTCAAAATATTCGTACGGCTATCGGCGGTTTTCGTTGCTGGGAGCGCTTGTCAATTCGGCAGTTTTGCTGACAGGATCGGTTTTTGTTATCATCGAGAGCGTTAACCGGCTGATTTCGCCCGAAGACACCGACGCCAAGGGAATGTTTCTGCTGGCTGTTTTCGGGATAGTCATTAACGGAATAGCCATGCTGAAACTGAAAAAAGGACATTCGTTAAACGAGCGTACTGTTTCCCTGCATCTCATGGAAGATGTTCTGGGCTGGGCGGCGGTGCTTGTCGCGAGTCTTGTGATGATATTCGTCAAAATTCCGGTACTCGATCCGGTTTTGTCACTGGGAATAGCCTGTTACATACTGTTTAACATCTACAATAATCTCCGCGATACCCTGAGAGTTATTCTGCAGGGCGTTCCCGAAAACATTGACGCCGAAGAAATAGAAAAAGCGCTGCTGAAGATCGACGGCATAGAGTCGGTGCACGATTTGCATCTGTGGACTATGGACGGCGAATTTAACATCTCTTCAATTCACACAGTCGTCGGGGCAGACCGCGACAGTTCCGGTATAACGGAAATAAAAAAACAGGTAAAACAGATAATGAAACAGTTTAACATCCAACATTCTACCGTAGAGATAGAACAGCGTGAAGAAAACTGCGAATACAGTGAAAACTGCTGTTAAGCAACAAGGATATGGAAAATAAGTTATTGAGCGAATTTAAACCCGGCGAAAGAGGAACAGTCGAAAAACTCACTGTACTCGGGCCTTTACGCCGCCGCCTGCTGGACATGGGGATAACTCCGGGAACGGAAATTATTTTTAACAAAGTCGCTCCGTTTGGCGACCCCGTCGAAATCCGGTTGCGCGGATATCTGCTGGCAATAAGGAAAACCGAAGCCGAAGCGGTGCTGATGAAAATGGAGGCGACGTCATGAGATTTGCAATAGCAGGAAATCCGAACAGCGGTAAAACCACTCTGTTCAATTCGCTGACCGGAAGCAACGCCCACGTGGGCAACTGGCCCGGCGTGACGGTCGATAAAAAGGAAGGCGTCTATAAACTCAAACGCGACGACGGTACGGTCGAAAAAATCAATATCATCGACCTGCCCGGGATATATTCCCTTTCGCCGTACACCCCCGAAGAGGTCATTGCCCGTCAATTTATTATGGACGAAAAACCCGATCTGATTATAAATATCGTAGACAGTACCAATCTCGAACGCAATCTGTACCTCACAACGCAACTGCTGGAAATGGATATACCTGTTGTGGTGGCTCTCAATATGATGGACGTCATTAAACGGGAAGGCTCGATTATCGATTCCGAAATTTTATCCCGAAAACTTGGCGTTCCGGTTGTGCCTATCAGCGCGCTGAAATCCGGCAATGTCAAGTCGCTGATGATCACGTGCGCCGAATATGTGAAAACGCCGCGCAAAGGCTCTTCGTTCCTCTCCGGAACAGCCCTTGCCGAACAGTACGGTAAGGTGTTGCAGCTTGTCAATAAACACAGTATCAAACATCCGGTATTTCATGCCATCAAGCTTCTCGAAAACGATTCGATAGAATTAATGCACGACGCAACGCTTTCCGCCGGTATCCAGAATCTTAAACTGGATTACGAAAAAAACGAAAAACCTTTCGATTACGAGGCCGAAATTGCCGATCTGCGGTACAAACTTATAACCGGCGAGATAAAACCTAACGCAGTAAAGGTTTTCAAAAACTCGGGAGCCGTAAATTCCGAAAAAATAGACGGAATCTTGACGCATCGCTTATGGGGATTACCGGTTTTTCTGGTTTTGATGTTCGCAATTTTCCATATCATTTTCTCCAAAGATTTCCTGTTTCTCGAATATTTCGGAATCATGGAAAAGGAAGGGCTTCCAAGTCCGGGAGTGCTGCTTAAAGGCTATATGGAGAATTTTCAGGAGTTTGTGATGGAAAATATGAACGCGCTTCTCGCAGGCGGCAATGCGGCGGCCTGGGCAAAGGGAGCAATCGTGGACGGGCTGCTGAAAGGCGTCTGTTCGGTGCTGACGTTCCTGCCGCAAATACTGCTGCTTTTCCTGTCCCTGTCGATACTCGAGGACAGCGGCTACATGTCGCGCATAGCGTTCATTCTGGACAGACTGTTAAAACGTTTCGGGCTGTCGGGCAAAGCTTTTATCCCGATGCTGATGGGTTTCGGCTGTTCCGTTCCGGCGATGATGGGTACGCGGACTTTGGAAAGCGTAAAGGAAAAACGTATGACACTCATGCTTATACCGTTTTTTTCGTGCGGAGCGAAAATGGTGATCTGGGCGACTGTCGTTCCCGCCGTCTTTCCGGACAATGCCGATTTCGTGACATTCTGCATCTATATGACCGGAATTGCAGTGGCGATTGCCGGAGCCATACTGCTCAAAAAAACCGTTTTCAGGGGAATTAAGTCGAATTTTGTTCTGGAACTGCCGGTATACCGTTATCCACGTCTGAAAAGCATATCGTTACAGCTGTGGGAGAAACTGAAAGGATTTTTAACTACAGTAACGACCGTGATAGCCGCATCGACTTTAATTATATGGTTTTTACAGAATTTCGACACAAGTCTGAACATGGTTTCCGAAAATGACGATTCGTGTATCCTGAAAGTTTTCGGCGACGCTATCAAATGGATTTTTGTCCCGCTGGGATTTGCCGAAAGTCCCGACAACTGGAAGTTAATCGTGGCTATCCTCACCGGATTGCTGGCAAAAGAGGCGGTTGTGTCCACAATGGGTGTACTGTACAGGGCTAAGGGATATGTCTCCGGCGAACAGTCCGATGATTCGGCGATATCGGGCAATGAAAAATCTGTGACGGAGGCGCTGACTGCAAGCGCCGTTTTTTCGCCTCTGTCTGCCATATCGTTTGTGATTTTCAACCTTTTGGTGATACCCTGTTTTGCCGCCGTAGCGACCGCGCGTTCGGAACTGAAAAGCGCTAAATGGACATTTTTCGTCATATTTTTCTGGCTGGCAACAGCATGGATTACAAGTTTCCTGTTTTATCAAACCGCATCGCTGCTGAAAGGGGCAAACCCGCTAAACGTATGTGTTGCACTGTTTATAGCAGGCATAATCCTTTTCGCAGTTTTCAGACGTAAAAACAGGAAAGATAAATGTGCAGGCTGCGATAAATGTCCGAAAGGCAAAATCGGATAGCAAAAACGAAAAATGAACACGTCCCGGAACCGATAAAAGCAAAATTAATACAAACCGGTTACAAAGAAATGAATATTTTTTATTCATCGCACTGTGCTAATATACATATTATTAATTCATACAAAACTCTGCCGGCAATAAAAAAAACGGCAAACCGGCGCCGACTTGTGAAAATAATTATTACTTTTGCATCCGATTAAATAATTGGTCTTATAAATTAAAAAGTTAAAAAAATGAAAGTATTTAGTAAATTATTGATGTTTGCACTTGTGTTAAGTGCGTTTACGTTTGTCGGATGTAAGGATGACGAAAAGCCCGATGAGAAGCCTCCGGTAGAAGAGAATCTTCCGATAGCAGGTGTTGCCGCTACTTATGAGGGAAATCTTATAGTAACATTACCGGTACCGGGAGCGCTTGCTGACACATCCAAAAATGTGCCTTGTGTTATAACGTATGACTCCAGCAGTGACAGCATTTCAGTGTCTTTTCAGGCGAATAAAATCTCCGCCCTGGCTGCATTGCCAAACACTTTTAATATTGAGGGCAAATGCAAGGTTACGAGCGACAAAGAGAAGTACTCGTTTTCCTCCAGCGTTAAAAATCTCACAATTCCGAGTGTTGGAGACGTTATTGTATATATACTCAATACCAGCAGTATTGACAAAGACGGTAATGCTGTTATCAACATGCCTGTTGTTTTAGCAATGCAGCAACCTGAAACACCAACAACTCCTGAAGAAACACAAACAGCTATTGTTCGCGACAGCTATTTAACTGTACCGGACGGGGCAATAACCGTTAAATTTGAAGGGAAGAAAAAATAGGTAACCAGTCTGACATTCAAATATGACGGGATTCTTCGTGAAAATGAAGAATCCCGTTTTTTTATACGGGTCGTCATTGCGAATATCCGGTTTCGTACCGAGACTGAAAGTGCAATGACGTTTGTCGGAAAAGGTTCGTGACCCTGTCATTCTTAATTTCTATTAAAACGGTTACAGTTCAATTTTACGGTGAAAATGTAAAGTTTTTCCCGTTCGCAGACTCAGCGGGGTGTACGACAAAATTCCTTTTCGACAGAATTCCTTTTTTTGACATAATTAACAGAACTGACATAATCAACAGACTTTGTAAATTATGCAAATTCTGTCAATTATGTCAAAAAAAATCTGTCAAAAAAAGGCGTGTTTTATTCGGCAGTGAAACGGGCTAGGGGAGTCGTTTCCTTGCTATGCAGAATCAGTGTATTTCTCTCTATCGTGTAACTTTCGACTGTACGGAACACTTCGCGCAGTTTATTTTCGATGTCCATGTTGGTACACATCTTCTGTGTAAAAACCGTTTCGGAGAAAAGCAGCCTGTTTGCCCGCTTTAACTGATAAGTACCCGAAAAAGAGTTGCAGTCGCTGTTTCCGAAAACCCGTGTATCCTTGCTGTTGAATGTTATGTAGGCGGACTTTGTACCTGCTGCCGTAACCGGATTTCCCTTAAACTCCGTTAATTTCCAGCGTTTATCCGTCAAGCGGGTATCGACTTTAACGAGTATGTAGGAATCTGCCAGTTCTCCGGTAATTATCTTTCCGTTCGTATCCAGCTGGATTATGAGATTTTCTCCAACTATAAACGAGGTTTTATCCTCATTGTCAAGCGTAATCGAACCTCCGTCCATGCTCCATTTGAACGATCCCTTATACTTTTTTTCAAAAGGTTCCCGGCTCATGTACAGATAGTTCATCTTATAGGTATTGTCCGGAGACAGAGTGATTTGCACCTGAATGCCCGGACAGTCGGCACAGGGTATGACACCGTTATATACACCGTCCCAGTCCACTGAATTTTCCGAGTTGTCGGGACCCGAATATATTTTACTCGAACTGACAATATTGCCCTGTTCTTTCGGTCGACATGCGCCCGTTCCAAGCATTATGCAGACAGCGCATCCAATAAAAAAAATCTTCTTCATACTTTTATTTATTAAAATGAAATATTAATTACTAATTAATTACAAATTGGAATATTAACAAACCTGTAGAAAAAATGTTTTAGCGCGGTCTGCCGGGTGTACGACAAAATTCCTTTTTTGACAGAATTTCTTTTTTGACAGAACCTTTAGCTCGACGAAGTCAATTAACAGAAACTTTAGTTCGACGAAGTCAATTTTCATAATTTACAAAATCTGTTAATTGACTTCGTCGAACTAAAGTTTCTGAAAATTCTGTTAATTCTGTCAAAAAAAGCGGACTGTCTGTAAAAAAACTGTTCATATTTCTGTTTTAACTGTTTTCAGAGCATCAGCCATTGCCTGCAATTTATCCGCATCATTTTCATTGAAAATAAAACAGTCCCAGTGCCCGTATCTGCAACGGTAT
>JAISPE010000386.1 GCA_031275145.1 Prevotellaceae bacterium
TTTATATACCCTTATATGGCAGAATCCCGGTAATGCCAATACGGGGACGGATAAAAATCCCGGTAATACTGTACTGTTTTGAGCCGTCGAATGAAAAATTTACGGGAAACCTGGGAAAACCCGGCACAGTGCCCGGTAATGTTTTAACATGTTTTTTCTTAAATTGATGACATTGGGGATGACATATCGGTATCGGAAGATTTTCAACAGCTTAAACAAAGACCGACATGTCATCCCTATCGGGATTGGCTACGCCGAACTGAAGTTTCCACCCCCGTTCGACAACAGAACGATGATTTTTTTCGGAATATTCGACATTTTTTACACCCCACCTGTATGGACATAAAGCAATCATGATTGTTCTGGATGTTATTTTATTTTATTTTGCATACTGCGCAATATATTTTTGTATTGCTGAGGAAAGAGAGTTTTGCGCATATTTGTAAATTCTGTCAATTCTGTCAAAAAAGAGGGATTACGGAACTGGATCGTATCCGCTTCCGCCCCAGGGGTGGCACGAAAAAATTCTTTTCATCGAGAGATACCCTCCTTTAAACAGACCGTATTTTTTTAATGCTTCCAGGGCGTATGCCGAGCAGGTCGGCGTATATCTGCAACTTGCCGGAATGAATGGAGATATGCACAGCTGATATATTTTAATCAGAATTACCGGGACAGTTATCAATATCTTTTTTAACATGTTCGAGCAGCACAGGCAAAACTCCGGTGAATTTTTTTTCGATTTCCGCATAACCCTCGATATTTGATGAAATGTATATAACAATGATATTTAAAGTAATCTTCTGTTCTATGGCTTCGTATAAAATGCGTTTATTCAGCCGGTATGCCTCCTTTATTCTTCGCCGGATAAAATTTCTTTTAACAGCTCTTTTATGGATTTTTTTCGGAACACTTACAGCTATTTTTACGGGCGACTGATCGTAGGAATCACACGAGTATATGATTTTAAAAGGAAAACGTTTAAGCATTTTACCGGATTCAAACAGCTTTCCGACGGTTTTACGGGAACATAACCGTTCTTTTTTCCGAAACTTTTTGTCCACAAGCATTTATTTCATTAATCTTTATACGCCCGGATCGTGTTTCCGTACGATTTCTTTTCCCCGTTCGACAGCTTTTTCGTTGAGCGGTATCAGTTTATGATGTCTTTCGGGCAGGGATTTTTTCAGTCCGGCAACGACATTCTCATCCCTGACAACAGGTTTGATTTTGAGGAATCCGCCGAGGACAATCATGTTGAAAAGGCGCGAACTGTTTAATTTTGACGCTTCCGCAGCGGCTTCTACCGTGTAGATTTCGATATCTCTGCGTGTTGGAGGTGCTGTGATTCCGTTCGGATCGTACAGCAACAGTCCTCCGGGTTTCACCGTCTTCTCGAATTTCGTCATTGACTGCTGATTCAGGATTATGGCAGTGTCATAACTGCCGACTATCGGGGAACTGATCGTGTCGTCGCTTAATATCACTGTCACGTTGGCCGTTCCGCCTCTCATTTCCGGACCGTAGGCCGGCATCCATGTCACTTCCTGACCCTGCATGATTCCCGAATAGGCAAGTATTTTACCCATGGACAGCACTCCCTGTCCTCCGAATCCTGCTATAATGATTTCTTCTTTCATAACTGTTTATAATTTTTTTACATTGCGCATAACGCGTTCTACTGCATCGTCCATTTGTGATTCCGACTCCAGTCCGAGTGTTACACAGTGGACGTTACCCTGTGTAACAGCATAATTAATAGATTGTTCACGCTCGGCTTCGGAAATGTGTTTTCCTTCGCCGAATATTTTCATGCCTATAACGCCTTTACCGTTTTTTTGCGCTTTTGCAAGAATTTCTCTTACCGTATCCGGTGCGGCGTCCATGTTTGTCCCGAACGGGTTGATGCGGGCAAGTACAACATCTACCCAGGGGTTTACAGATGCTTCTGCCAGAGCGTCGATATTGTGGCACGACAGGCCTACCGCCCTGACTGCGCCGTCCTGTTTTGCTTTGGAAAACGCTTCCATATAATGTTTGCGGGTTTCGTGCCAGTTACCCTGCATAATGCAATGCATCAGTAATATGTCGAAATAATCGACGCCGGCTTCTTTCCTGCACCGGTCGATGATTTCGCGTACATTGCCCGTGTTTTCAGAGCCGTCGGGCTGTGTCCATATTTTTGTCATCAGCGTAATTTTGTCGCGCGGCAGGGTTTTTATCGCTTCTCCGACAAACGGCTGGGATCCGTAACCGTCTGCCATATCGTAGAATCGAATACCCTTTTCGTAAGCATGATGCGCCAGAGCGACAAACTTTTCCATCCCGAGCCGGGTCTGATTCGATGCTTTGTTGTAACCTACAGTCCCTGTCCCCATTGCGATGCGCGATACGCGCAGTCCGCTTTTGCCGAGTTTCACCGTATCGACGGGGGGCGTGTCAGAGGTCATACAACTCAAATCCAAACCTGTAACGGTCAATCCGGCAACCCCGGCCACTCCTGTGCGAATAAATCTGCGTCTGTCCATTTTTTTATTTCAATTATATTTATACATAATCCTGTGCAAAAGTATATTTTTTTTTCATTGCCGGCCGTCAAAATCGCAAAAAAGGCTGTTTATTTGCATATAAACGGTTAAGTTTTCCGTTTCCATCGTCATTGTAAATAATACATTAAGAGGCAATTTTAGTCACTGCCATATCACTTTTTTACCGCTTTTTTATCATTTTTTACCACAAAGGCACAAAGAGCACAAAGAGCTGGCGCACGACAGTTCTTTGTGAAACCTTTGTGCCCTTTGTGCCTTTGTGGTAAAAAATAAGCGTCATCAAACCTTTTCAGTTGCGGTACGAAACGGTTATTTACAATGGCGATGTGAGTACTCGCAATGGCGATGTGAGTACTCGCAATGGCAACGCGGGTACTTACAATGACGCCCTTTGCAATGTCCTTATAACAAGCTTTTACCCGACCTGTCGTCATTGCGAGGAGCGGTAGCGACGAAGCAATCCAGAAAGTCGTGGATTTCTGGATTGCTTCGTCGCTGCGCTCCT
>JAISPE010000095.1 GCA_031275145.1 Prevotellaceae bacterium
TCGACACAGGAAAACGGCCGGGAATACTCCTGCTGTCGAATGTAGATCTTAAAAACATGAGACTGACGGAAAGTACCCGGGTGAAAAGACTGGATTAAGGTATGAGGTTAATTTTTGGAATCTGCCGTAAGCTAAAGCATACGGTTAATAAAGTGTCGTCCTTGCGGGTGGGGTGTAAAGAATGTCGAATATTCCGAAAAAATCATCGTTCTGTTTTCGAATGAATAAAATCCCGTAGGGTGGGGTGTCAAAAATATCGAATATTATGAAAAAAACATCGTTCTGTTTTCGAATGAATAAAATCCCGTAGGGATGACATGTCGGTAGAAAACAAAACGAAAGCGATCAGAAATCCCGTAGGGATGACATGTCGGTCCAATCCCGCTTTCTGTTTAAGCTGTTGAAAATCTCCCGATACCGACATGTCATCCCTACGGGATTTTGGGGAGGCGGGGGACGTGTTTTCTACCGATATTTCATCCCTGCGGGATTTTTGATTGCGGAATTTGAACGAAAAAATATTAAAATATTTTTAATAGCCTTAAATTTTTTACACCCCACCCGTAGGGATGACATGCCGATCCAATCCCGCTTTTTGTTCAAACTGTTGAAAATCTTCCGGTACCGACATGTCATCCCTACGGGATTTTGGGAAGGCGGTGGACGTGTTTTCTACCAATATTTCATCCCTGCGGGATTTTTGATTGCGGAAATTGAACGAAAAAATATTTTTAACAGCCTCAAATTTTTGACACCCCACCGTTAGGGATTGAAGACTCCAGTAATACGGGGTATAAAATCATGTTAATCATAAAAATCATATTAAAATCAGCGGTTCAGACAATGCAGCGAAACAATTCTGTCAAAAAAAGGGGGGAATTTTGTCAAAAAGGAATTTTCATGTATCTTTGCAAAGAATTATATAGTCAAAAGGCTAATTAATCGTTCGGAAAAATGGCAAAGAACAAAAAAAAGAAACGCCCGTCGAAGGTGCCTCATTCTACGTTGAAGTCCGGCATCTCCAAAGCACAGTTCGACACGGGATGCGTTATAGCCCGGAAAACGCTGCATTTAATGGGAGTTGACTCTGCATTATTCGATATGCTGTCGAAAAAGCAAAAACATGCGTTACTTGAGTTTGAAATACATGTACCCGTCATTCGCGTTAAAAGCGGCAATCATGTTCCGCGTCAGTATTTGAACAATATACGCGCGTCCACACTGACTTATATGCGTACAGACTATATCGACAGGAAAACAAAACTGACTTATATGGAGTTTTTTACGTACGGTATACCGTTCCTGTGCGCTGTCAAGATAAAAAACGAGAGCGGTATGTTTACTTCCGAACAGAAAAATGCATTTGTCGAAAAGACGGTAGAAAAATTTTTATCCATTAATCTGTTTACTTCCGAGTTGTTTATGGGGCTGTATGCGAATTTGTGGTTTGATTTGAGTTTCTATTCGCAGGTAAATTTCCGCACATACGGATTTGCCGTTACAGCCGACATTCCCAGAGCAAAAGAGCTGATCAGCAAAGCGACACTGCGATACGTTATCGAACTGACCTCACACGAAAGTGAAAGCACATACTTCACTCACAACAAGATAAAACGTAAAGCGTTTAAAATGCTTGTCGGCAACACTTTCCTCCCCGAGCCGCCGCCGGGCACCATAACGCATAAAACGCTGTTTCCCGAAAGTAAATTTTCTGCCAAATATACGATACACTTACAGTCGCATGCTATTCACCGCTTTAAGGAACGCATAGACATTGTCGACGCTCCCGCTCGAAATCATTTAATCAGCTTCTCGCTGACAGTCCAGCAAAAAGTTGTGATAGGCGCTAACGGACGAAGTCTGATAAGCTGTTTCGTACATGGCGTGCCATTCGGCTATTTCCCGTACACTATTCAGGGAAACAATCTGTTCATCATGTCCTTTCTGCCGTTCGTCAACCGAATCACTCCGGAAGGAGCAAAACTGTACAGTATACTGAATCTCAGCAAAGACGAACTGATATATCTCGGCATGGATAAACTTAGCTTTTACGTGGCGGTAGATTTTGACGAAATACCTGTTTTGAAAAACGCTCTGATAGAATCGGGTATCTGGCAAATAAAGAAAGAACTGGATGAAGGTACCGGCGGTGAAAACGAAATTGACAGGGTAAAAACACAGTTTGTGAAAAATTTTTTCCTGAAAACCGAAGCCCGTCGAATACAGATGCTTGAAGATAACGAAGCGGATGCATTCGAAGAGGAATGGACCGATTAGCGCGTGCAAAACATAATCCGGATTTCGGAAACATTTTGCTGAAAAAGAATTTACCTGTGAAGTTTATTACAGAAGAAAAACAGACAGGATAAAACATATAAACATATTTCAATCTGCAAACAAACCTGTATAAGAGAATTTACTCACATCGAACAGTCCTCGATCGCAGATTTTCAACCTGGGTATCACGATAAGAGCCATGAATGACAGGGTCATAAACGGCGAAGTAAGCAAAGATCCGATTTCCCTTACTTTTTTATTCAATCTGTCATAGTCGGCCGCTACCGTGTCAATTCCTTTATCGCTAACAATTCCGGCAACGGGCAGGGGAAGAATATCTGTTACCCCGTCGCAACACACTGCTATACCGCCCGATGTCTCGATAATAGCATTAATGCATTTTATTATCGACCCGTCATCTGCGCCGACTGCTATCAAATTATGGCTGTCATGGGCGACTGTTCCGGCCAAAGCGCCCTGTTTCAAACCGAACCCGCTGATAAAACCGACGGCAGGTTTTGCCGCAGGAATATAACGGTTCAAAACAACGATTTTAAGAATATCCATATCTGTGGACGAAACTGTCTCGCCGTTATCCGAAACGGCAGGTTTGACGGTAATACTTTCGGTGAACAGTTCCTTATCAATGACTTTTATGACTTTAATTTCCCTGCCAGCCGATTTGACAGATATATCTTCGATTTTAACGGGTACAGCATGAAAATTATTCTTAATTTCAATTTTCGGCCTGTGCAGATTGACACTCTCCCCCACTCTATCATACACCAGTTTTCCCGAAATATACGTTTGAAGTATTTTAAAACCGGGATCGACGGAATCGGTAACCGTAAAATCGGCAAAATCGCCCGTTCTCAACAATCCAACCGGTATGCCATAGTGATTAACAGGATTAACAGTAACGGTTTTGAGCAGATTAAAAAGGTTAATCCCTTTCGAAAGAGCTTTATCGACTAATCTGTCAATATATCCGTTTTTCAAATCGTCGGGATGCGAATCGTCCGTACAAAGCATCACATGCGACGGATATTGATTAATCAAAGAATACAAAGCATCGAAATTTTTCGCAGCGCTCCCTTCCCTGATTAGGATTTTCATGCCGAGCGAGATTTTTTCTTCCGCTTCGCAAATATCCATACATTCGTGGTCGGTAGATATTCCGGCAGCAACATATTTTTCCAGAGAAACACCCGAAAGACAGGGCGCATGTCCGTCAACCGGTTTATTCAGTCTTTGTGCTGCCGCAATTTTACCCGTTACTTCCGCATCTTCATTAATCACTCCCGGGAAGTTCATCATCTCGGACAAATACCAAATATCGTTCCTGCGCAGTAAAAAATCTACTTCTTCGACGCCCAGACGCGCTCCGGATGTCTCAAAAGGAGCAGCAGGCACACACGAAGGCGCTCCGAAAAAGAATTTAAACCCCGACTGTTTACCGTTTTCAATAAAATATTCGACGCCTTCAACTCCCAAAACATTGGCAATCTCGTGAGGATCGCTGACTGTAGCAACTACGCCATGACTTACCGCAGAACGCGCAAATTCCGACGGCATCAGCATACTGCTTTCGATATGTACATGCGAATCGATAAATCCCGGCATAATATAACGTTCTTCGCAAACGTCTGTTTTTTCCATTCGCTCTATTTGTCCAAAAACATTAACGTAAATTCTCCCCTTGTAAATTTGCTGATTAAAAACATCTACAATATATCCGGTTATAGTGTAAGGAGTCAAAATATTCATAAACATTTCTTCTTTCACCTGGAAAGACATCGGAGCAGTGTATGGATTCGTTCTGTTTATTATTATAGCCATATTTTTTACAGTTGTTCCACGTGGAACATTAAATTAAAACAACATATTTTCCGCAAAGGTAAACATTTTTTTTGTAAAACTTCATTAAATTTTATACTGTCCTGCATAAAACAGGTATGCTTTAGTTTGCGGAAAAAAGTAATGTTCCACGTGGAACATTACTTTACAGACAAAACAAAACATCAAAAAAATCAATCCGTATATCAAAGGAGCATTCAATAAATAAAGGTATTAATTATGGATTTATTTTTCGGCATCTCATCAATGGCCTGCCTGACGGCAGTCAGGGCAAAGAGCATCCCGTTAGGGATGCATCGCTTTTATATAACTAAAATGTAAAGATCGTATAATTAGATTATTATGACAGTATCAATTATTCCTTTTTTGTCGTATACCCGTAAGTCCAGCAGGGTCGCAGGTACCATTGCCGTAAGCTAAAGCATACGGTTAATAAAGGTATGATTAATATAATGTCTGAATCGCTGATTTTTGTGATTTGTATGATGCTACCCTTATTTTTCCAAAGCTCCCTTAGTAGCAGAGGATTATCATACAGTTACCCTTATTCCCTTATTGTAGGATACAGCAATGAACAGATTATCCTGCAACAAAATAAGGGAATAAGGGAGCAGGTGGCACAATCATGGCTACTAAGGGGGCGTTTGGGAAATAAGGGTTGCATCTGCCGTAAGCTAAAGCATTATCCCCTTATTTAGTGGAAAACCCAAATCCATACTTGCACTTGCACCTGCGCCTGTTACTAATAACAATTTCTTTTTCATTTTCTTTCTTCTACACAGTTTATAAAATTTCATTTTTTCATTCGAGTTCAAGAAATATATATTCGAGCCCGACCGTACTTCCGTCGGGAATGCCTCACTTGATTATTGTAATTCATACCTGTCAAACCGACACGAAAAGTATCTCCTTCATTAAGTATCAATCCGCTAAAATCACGATCAGTGGGATAAATTGTGTTGGTTCTGGTAAGAATTACCGGATGTGTGGTATAGTTAATATGACTTTCTTCCGGGAACTCACAGCTTTTATATATCCACATTTTACCAGTTGGAACTCTTATTTGTCCACTGTAAATTATCTGCTTCATTTCATTTTTTAACCAGTTGCCTGAACTGTAATTACAACTGTAATTGGAAAGTTTAATATAATAATCAGACTTGGAATTGACAGTTGCTTTGATTTGTATTTTTATCTGCTTATTCTTGGATGTAGAGGCTGACTTATCTGTTTCTGTTTTTTCATTCCCTGTTTTTTCATCTTGCGAATTACTTTCGGTTTTGACGTGTGCGGTCGTTTCGGGTAAAAAACCTTTAACAAATCCTTTTCCGATGAAATATCCTTCTTTGTCTATAAATCCTTTCTGTCCGTTCCATGTTACTCTGGCTAAACCTTCGGAAAAACGCTCTGTATAATCAAAAATACAGGGAATTACCTCTTTTCCTGTTTTATTAATAAATCCATATTTTCTATTTTCCCTATCACCTTTTCCTACTTTTGCAAGTCCTTCGGAAAAATTCCATAGATCATCAAAAATACAGGGAATTACCTCTTTTCCTGTTTTATCAATAAATCCATATTTTCTATGTCCATGATCACCTTTTCCTACTATTGCAAGTCCTTCGGAAAAATTGCTCGCATCATCATAAATACAGGGAATCACCTCTTTTCCTGTTTTATCAATAAATCCACTGACAAATCTGCCATTTTCCAGATACCTTTCTACCATTGCAAGTCCTTCGGAAAAACCATTCGGTTCCACATAAATAAAGGGAGTCACCTCTTTGCCTGTTTTATCAATAAAGCCCCATTTGTCATTTTTTCGTACATATGCAAATCCTTCACAAAAATCTTCTCCATCATCATAAATACAGGGAATCACCTCTTTTCCTGTTTTATCAATAAAGCCTCTTTTGTCGTCTCTGTCTACTATTTTAAGTCCTTCGGAAAAATCCTCTGTATGATCATAAATGCAGGGAGTCACCTCTTTTCCTGTTTTATCAATAAATCC
>JAISPE010000099.1 GCA_031275145.1 Prevotellaceae bacterium
GCAATTCCGCGAGGAAAAACAAACGAGATATTTGTCCGGGACAGAATGGTGTCTAACCGGCTGTTTTCCTTTCGACGGGGAGCAAAAAGAATGTAGTTATTGGCAGGATAATATTTCGATAATATTTCGATGACATACCGGCTGTAATTCCCGAGTCCGGTGTTGTTCTGAATGGCTCTTTTAGCGTCAAATCCGATGTTCATGGCATTTTATATCTGTAATACTGACTTGTATACTTCCCAGTATTCACCGGCGCTTTTTTCCCAGTTGAATTGACCGGCGTGTTTAATAATCAATGATTCCTGTCCGGTCTGTGCATAATGATTCATTCCCGTTTCGAAAGCTTTGCATATGTTTTCAGGCTCAAAATCATTAAAATAGTAAGCATATTGTCCGCCGATTTCCGGCAGCGAAGTTTTTGTTGACAGGAATACGGGTTTGCCGAAATGCATGGCTTCAATGGGCGGAATACCGAATCCTTCGGCAACAGACGGAAATAAAAATGCAGAACAGTTTTTTAAATACCAGTATTTGTCTTCGTTTTTTACCGGACCCGTCAGTTTTACCCTGTCTTCAACATTATGTTTTTTAGCTTCTTCTACGATTTTTTGAACATAACCGTCCTTCCCCTGTCCGGCTATAATCAGTTCGTAACCATTGTTTTTCAACAGGCAGGGCAATACATGAAAATTCTTTTTAGGAACAACCGTTCCTATTGAAAACAGAAACGGAGCGGCAGGACGGTATACGGGAGTGTCATACGCGGGAAATTCCAAAACATTACAGCCGTTATATATAACGGAAACCGGTTTCCCGTTCAATTTTAGATGATTGACAATATCCGTCTTTGCATATTTCGATATGGTGATAATGGCATCGGCCCTGTCCGCACTGTTTTGAAGCGCTTTCAGATACCGGTTTATTTTTATTTGTGATGATTTTTCGTACAGAAAATTAAGGTCGTGAACCGTTATGATGCGTTTCATTTTCCGTACGCTTTTAACGAATGCCGGCCGGGCGTTGGACGAGTGCCAGATATCGACCTGTTTTACTCTCAAAGGAATAAATTTGTGAACAGGTAAATGTATATGATATTGACTGTCGCTGCCAAAATAATTTTTATATTCCGGTGGAATATAAAATGACATTTCGTTACCCGTACCGGCAGCAGCCTTCAAAGCGCGACCAAGCTGGGTACAATATTCAAACAGTCCCGTATACGGATGTTTCATTCGTTCGCAATCAAAAATGATGTTCATAATTTTTCGCTGTAAAATTTCATTTTCATTCTTCTTTTTCTTCTTTCATTTCCCGGCATATCAGTTCCTTCAGTTCGTCTGCAGGAAATGGCAGGCGATAATCGGCTATACCGATGGGTTTGTTTACGTCGCGCAGGGCAACTTCCACGTCCACATGATTTTTCTCGGCGCACAGTATAATTCCTACAGATGGATTTTCATCTTCCATGCGTACCATATCGTCCAGCAGACCGAGATAAAAATTCATTTTACCGATGTACTCCGGCTCAAACCGACCTATTTTCAGCTCAATGGCAACCAGCGCCTTTAATTTCCGGTTGTAGAACAGCATGTCGACAAAATACTCTCTCTGATTGAACAGAATCCGGTACTGATTGCCCATAAATGTGAATCCATTACCCAGTTCAAGCAAAAACAGCTTAATCTTTTCGACTAAACGCCTTTCCAGTTCAAGCTCTTTTACGGGCTGCAGGACGCCGATAAATTCGAGATTGTAAGTACTTTTCAGCATTTCGTCTGCCTGTTCCTGCAAATTTTCGGGCAAAGTCCTGTCAAAGTTGTGATGTTTGGGCAGTAATCTGGAGTTTTTATAAGCGTCCGCTTTGATAAAATTCAGCAGAACATCCCGCGTCCAGCACATTTCAACGGCCGATTCAACATAAAAACGGGCTTCATCCTGATTTTTAATTTTGCTTAAAATCAGTCGATGATGTCCCCACGGTAAAACTGCCACAAGCTGTGGCAGTTTTTCATCGACTGTATTGTAAAATTCATAGAACCGTTTCATGTCCCACAAGTTACGCGGTGAAAAACCCGTTATGTCCGGAAATTCGTTTTTCAGGTCAACCGACAGGCGTTCAACAACACCTGTACCGTAACCGTTTTCCAGCTTTTCCTCCGACAGTCGTTTGCCTATGTTCCAGTACATCTGCATCACAGAAGCATTTACCCGCCGGGCGACAATAACTCGCGCAGATTTTACCTCGGCGATGATTTGCCGGAGAACGTGACTGTAATTAATATCTGTTTCTTTATCCATATCAATTTTGAGTTTTTAAAATGATCTTATTACCCTATAGATTTTACGCAGAATATTTCTTTTTCGCGGAGCGTATATCTGATTTATATATTTAAGGCGCAATCCCGTACGTTTTATCCTGTTAATGAATACAGGATTGGCGGTGTATATTCGCATTTTGTTCAAAAAATCCCGAAATTCCGGTTCCGTACCCGGCGGAATACGCGACAGCAGGACGTCGATTCTTTTCGTGTTTTTCTGTATCGTATCATTTTTTGTATCGACC
>JAISPE010000102.1 GCA_031275145.1 Prevotellaceae bacterium
CTGTTTTTCTGCAAAATAATCAGGTCGCTTCCAACCTCCGTTCCGGCACTGTCGCTCATCAGGTTATTGGGCAGACGGACTGCCGAAACAAGACTGGCGTTTTTCATCAGCCATTCGCGTACGGGTCCGTTGCCCGGACTGTTCATCACTCCCTGCGAGGTGATAAACGCCAGCAGCCCGCCTTCCCGCAATGTTTCCATTCCTTTGAGAAAAAAATAATTGTGAACGGCGCGGGTTGCCTGACGTTTTACCGTATCCCTGCTTTTTGAAAACGAAACGTCAAAAACAGCTGTATCTCCGAAAGGTATATTTGAGGCAGTTATATCAAAACGGTTGTCCGGACGGTTTTCAATTTCTTCAAAACCGCGAATATGCACTCTGTCATCCGGATGCAGATGCGACAGGATTTTTCCCGTCAGCAAATCCTTTTCAAAGCAGACGGTTTTGATTTGCGGAAATGTTTCCCTGAAAGCGCCGGCAAATGCGCCGTTTCCCGCCGAAGGTTCAAGAAACCGGACAGGCGCGATTCCGTTTTCCTTTAACGTGTCCGAAAGGGTTTTTATTATTTCCGGCGGAGTGTAAAATGCTGTCAGTATGGAATTTTTCAGGCTGCCGAAATAGCGCCTGTATTCGTTTTCATCTTTGGAATTATCACGGATTAGCCTGTGCAGGTCGCCGACCGCCGGAAATAAATCCTGTTCGGATTTTGTCCAGTAAACCCTGTCCGCTTCGCTCTGCGCGGGATTAAGAATACATTTCAGACCGCCGAAACCGCTGTACTGCTGCAAAACAGAGCGTTCCGTTTCCGTTGCCCTGCGTTTCTCCCTGTCGAGAGTGAAAGCAATGCGGATTGCTTCGATATTCGTTTGCAGATGCGCTTTCTTACTGTATGCCATGCTCTTCAAAATAATTGGCGATTACGCCGGTTAATTCCGTATAAAGCACTTCGTATTCAGGCTCGTAAGCAAAATCATCCGACAGTGTGTATTCTGCAAATACATGCTCACATTCGGGGAATAGAAGGACTGCCCACGGTTTGGCGTCGTCCTCCGGTATTATGTCCGAAAACTCATTCCAGAGTATGCCGGTCAGCGTGTCGTGCATGGAAAAATGCAAATCTTCAAAAAGAACGGCGTTTGCCTGTTCTCCGGCTTCGACATGAATGCTTCCGTTACGGACTGCATGAGCGTATGTTTCCGCCGCCGCTTCCGAACGGGCAGAGATAAAAGCGTTATCCATAAGTAATTCGGGATGACTTTCACGGAGAAAATCCGTCAGGGATAACCTGAAATATGAAATGTCCGGAATTGCGTTTTTACTGTTCATGTTTCATTATTTTTATTTTAAACGGCAAAATTGGGGATTGTTTACAGTAAAATAACATGTAATCAGGGATATGGCAGAGGTTGGCAGGCGGGTGGCGGGGGTTGGCGTCCGGGTATCGAAACCTGAAATTGCCGGAAATTCGGCAATTATACTTCAACCGATCTGAATTTGTGAGTTGGATATGCGACAAAACAATCCCGTCTTCACCGTTATTGCGAATAAACATTTTTTGCTATCAACCAATTTATTTATAAAGACTTGTTATCTGTGTAACTTGTCCGGTGTCAAAAAATATTTTGTCAGTTCAAATATTATACATACCTTTGCGGCAACATACTCACCCCGCTTCCCGTAAGAACAGCGCGCTAAGGGTGAGTGTTTTTTTATTATACTGTTATGTCAAAAACTGCTTACAATAAATCATTTATTTCTTATTCCGACCAGATAGAGTTGCTTAAATCGCGGGGAATGAAAATTACGGATGAAAATAAAACCATGCATTTGCTTGAAAATATCAGTTACTACCGTTTTAGCGCTTACTGGTATCCATTGCTTGCTGACAAACGGAATCATATTTTCAAATCAGGCGCCGATTTTGAAGCGGCATTTAACCTGTATAAATTCGACAGAGAACTGCGACAGTTGCCTGTTTCCGAACTGGAAAAAATTGAAATTAGCGTACGTGCAAAAATAGCGTACGCATTGTCGATGGAATACAGTGCGTTTTGGATGGAAGATGCAACTCTGTTTGCAGATTGTCAGCTGTACCTGTCAACAATCAACAGAATACAGGACGAATTGAACCGAAGCGACGAAGAATTTATCATCGCTTTCAGGTCAAAATACTGCAATCGTTTTCCCCCGTCTTTTATACTGTTGGAAATCACATCTTTCGGAGCGCTGTCGCGACTGTACGGAAATTTAAAACCGGGAAAAGTCAAAAGAAAAATTGCCAATGCATTTGGATTGTCGGACAAGGTTTTTGTTTCATGGTTGCATTGTATTGTTTATATTCGTAATGTGTGCGCACATCATGCCCGGATATGGAATCGCCCGATGAGTATTCAGCCGCTTTTTCCACGCAATGCTTCAAATGTATGGCTTACCGACAGGCAGGCTGGTATCAACAGGATATTCTATACGCTTTCCATGATTCTATATCTGCTCAATATTATTAATCCTGACCATACATTCAGGCAAAAACTGGAAAATCTTTTCTTGAAATATCCCAATGTGGACAGAATAGCAATGGGATTTCCTGCCAGTTGGCGGAATGAACCTCTATGGTCAGAGAACAAGTCTGTTTTTTAATCATGAATCGCTCATGTATTGTCTGGGGGTTGGCG
>JAISPE010000294.1 GCA_031275145.1 Prevotellaceae bacterium
TTCTTTTTGTCTCCATAAACATCTGTTAAACATAATAAAACCTTGAGAATACAACATAAAATAATAATATTTCCCGCTGCAAAAGTATGATAATTTCCCCTTTTTTGACAGAATTTCCCGGTTTTTTGACAGAAACTTTAGTTCGACGAAGTCAATTAACATAATTTGCAAAATTAACAGATTTTGTAAATTATGAAAATTCTGTTAATTATGTCAAAAAGAAAGGAATTATGTCAAAGAGGAATTTGTCGTCTGCATGCCAAATCAAAATTAATTGATACCTTTGCGGAATTAAATTGTTTTTATAAATTGTTTTATAATATATGAATATACAACATTATTACCGTTATTTTACAGCTGTTATATTAAATGTAATTCTGTTTTTATCAATGCAATCCTGTACGGAGCAAAGCGCGCGGAGTACAGCCGTTCAAACAGGAATAGAACACGTGTATGTGATAGGAGTTGACGGGTTAAGCAGTGAAGGTCTGAACAAAGCGCAAACTCCTCACATGGATGAACTGATTCGGAACGGCGTTTTGTGCGACCCCGTACGTACGGTATTACCCTCGTCGAGCGCTCCCAACTGGGCTTCGATGCTGATGGGCGCCGGTCCCGAAGTACATGGAATCACTTCCAACGAATGGAGACTCGACAGGCATGATTTAGACCCGATTGTGACCAATGAGTACGGTTATTTTCCCGGCGTGCTAAGCGTTATCTGTGCACAGCGACCCGATCTGAAGACTGCCATGCTGTATCACTGGGACGGGTTCGGACATCTGTTCGAAAAAGAATTGCCCTCACTCAATCAACGTTTCCCGAACGAAAAGGAAACAGCATCAGCGATTGCCGGCTATATCAAAAAGGAAAAACCCGCTTTTATCTTTTCCCAGCTCGACCATGTGGATGCAGCCGGACATAAATTCGGACACATGTCTCCGGAATATTTGAACGCAGTCACCCTGACCGATTCTTTAGTCGGAATCATAACGAAAGCCGTACATGAAGCGCAAATAGAAGACAAAACAATGATTTTTATTGTTTCCGACCACGGCGGTATCGGACACGGGCATGGCGGAATGAACTGGAAAGAAGTCACAGTTCCTTTTATCCTGAGCGGCGCCGGAGTCAAAAAGAATTATCATGTCCCGACGGAAGTATATATGTACGACGTTGCGCCGACCGTAGTTTTCGCTCTCGGACTGAAAGCGCCTGACGCATGGCGCGGCAAAGCTATCGAATCTGCATTCAAAGGTATCGATGCGCCTCAGGATCCCTTGAAACTGAACCGCCGTAAAAGTTTTTGACGGGTTTATCTGCGGTCATGTCAGCGCTTAACTGTCACCGTTTTCTTTAACTGTTGATACAGACTGTGTTTTTACTTTTAAATTGCATTTTCGATAAATTCAATTACTTTTGCGCGAAATACAGTGATGGTTATTGATATTAAAATAAAAGACAAATGAACGGGAAACGTAATGCAATATCTTCTTTTATAGAGAAATATTTTCTCCATTTTAACGCTGCTACTCTGGTAGATGCGGCAAAGGCTTATGAAAAAGCTCTGGAATCGGGGCAAAAAATGATGATAACTCTTGGCGGCGCAATGAGTACCGCCGAGCTGGGCAAACTTTTAGCAGAAATGATTCGACGGGACAAAGTCAGGATTATCACCTGTACAGGCGCTAATCTTGAGGAGGACATAATGAATCTCGTCGCACATAAAAGTTACAAACGGGTGCCGCATTACAGAGATTTGACCCCGCAGGACGAATGGGCGCTTCTGGAAAAAGGACTTAATCGCGTGACCGACACCTGTATTCCCGAAGAGGAAGCATTCCGCCGCCTGCAAAAACATATTCATGCTCAGTGGAAAGCGGCCGAAGATGCCGGAGAAAGATACTATCCGCATGAATACATGTATAAAATGCTGCTGTCCGGAGTTTTAAAGCAATATTACGAAATAGATCCCGCCGACAGCTGGATGCTTGCAGCTGCGGAAAAAAATCTGCCGATAATCGTTCCCGGATGGGAAGATTCCACGATGGGAAATATTTTTGCATCATACTGTATCAAAGGAGAATTGAAGCCTTCGACAGTGAAATCGGGTATAGAATACATGACTTTTCTTGCCGACTGGTACACGAAAAATTCCGGTTCCGGAATCGGTTTTTTCCAGATTGGAGGAGGTATTTCGGGCGATTTCCCGATTTGCGTTGTGCCGATGCTGTATCAGGATTTGGGTCTGGAATCGACTCCGTTCTGGAGTTATTTCTGCCAGATATCCGATTCCACAACAAGTTACGGCTCGTACTCGGGCGCTGTCCCCAACGAAAAAATAACCTGGGGAAAATTAGGTATCGACACTCCGAAATTTATTATCGAATCGGACGCAACAATTGTCGCACCATTGATATTTGCATGGCTTTTAGATATGTAATTTTAAATAATATATAAAATAATTATTGATATGAACACACTTTTATTTTTAGGGAACATTGGAACTCCAGAAATTATAATCATTGCTCTGGCAATCCTGTTACTGTTTGGCGGAAAGAAAATTCCCGAACTGATGCGGGGAATAGGAAAAGGCGTCAAAAGCTTTAAAGACGGGGTGAAAGGAATCGAGGATGACATCAGTTCTACGCTCGAAGAAGACAGCAAACGCAAACTGGAAGAATAGTTTGCGGATATTTGGACTGTCAGTTAATTGAGCTTAAATTTTTTGGGGTATGAAGGTACTTGTCGTCGATGATGAGCGGAGTATTCGTAATTCTCTTAAAGATATTTTGGAATACGAGAATGTCGAGGTAATTCTGGCTGAAAACGGCAATTCGGCAATAGAGATTTTCAGGAAAAACGTATTCGACCTGGTGTTTTGCGACATCAAAATGCCGGGTATCGACGGGATAGAAACTCTCGAAAAATTGCAGGAACTGAATGCGGATATTCCGGTGGTAATGATTTCCGGTCACGGAAATATTGATACTGCTGTGGAGTGTATCAAAAAAGGGGCATACGATTTTATCGAAAAACCGCTTGATCTCAACAGGATACTGATTACTCTGCGCAATGCTACCGATAAGACCGCTCTGGTTAAAGAAACAAAGAAGCTTCAACGCAAGTTTTCCAGAACAAACGAGATTGTCGGAGATTCGGAAAGCATCCGGAAGGTCAAGGATATCATTAACCGCGTAGCTCCTACCGAGGCCCGCGTTCTGATAACCGGCTCTAACGGAACGGGGAAAGAACTGGTCGCCCGCTGGTTACACGAGAAAAGCAACAGGGCGGATAATGTGTTTGTAGAGGTAAACTGCGCCGCCATACCTTCCGAATTAATCGAAAGCGAACTGTTCGGTCATGAAAAAGGGTCGTTTACGTCTGCTATCAAACAGCACAAGGGCAAATTCGAACAGGCAAACGGAGGCACTCTCTTTCTTGACGAAATAGGAGATATGAGTCTTGCCGCTCAAGCAAAGGTACTTAGAGCTTTACAGGAAAATAAGGTGCTTAGAGTAGGAAGCGATAAGGATATTATGGTGGATGTGAGGGTTATCGCTGCTACAAACAAAAACCTCCGTGAAGAAATCGAAAAGGGAAATTTTCGGGAAGACCTGTATCACCGTATTAGCGTGATTGTAATCCATGTGCCTGCCTTAGACGAACGTAAAGAGGATATCCCGCTCCTGGCAGAGCATTTTATCACTGAAATATGCGAAGAATACAGTATTCCCAAAAAAGAAATCACCGAAGACGCTGTCGCCGAACTTCAAAAACTTAGCTGGACAGGAAATATCCGGGAATTTCGCAACGTTATAGAACGGCTTATAATATTATGCGATAAAACTATAGAAACGCAGGACGTCCAGGCTTATGCAAATCCCCTGCTAATTAATAATTAATGAAACCCGAAAGCCAGAGATCGCAATATGCTGAAAGCGTGATGACGCTTGTCGGAACGTCCTGAGAGGACGTAATTTTCATAACTGCAAGTTCCGACCGGCTATAGCATACGGTATGATATCTGCGGGATTTACGGGTATACGACAAAAAAAGGAATGATTGATGATATCAGTAAATTCAGAAAACCGTATTGCGGAAATAGAACAGCAAATATCGCAAATTGTCGTATATAATGATTTTACGCCTTATTTTTTAAATAAGTTTGAAATTATTAACAGTTGTGGAATAAGTATTTATGTATCATCCGGAGACCGTCAGCTTGACGAGACGTACAAACAGCTGGAATGGTATATTGATTGCTTTTAACCCGACGTAGTCTGGAGACTGCGCCGAGCGGGGAAAGAGGGGGATTAAATCCCGTAATTAATTGATTTCAGTCGGAAATATAAACCCGTTTTACACGTTGCGAGATACCTGTTAATACCTCGTAAGGTATTGTACCTGTAATGTCTGCAATCTCGTAAACAGACGGAGCGTCTCCCATGACTGTTACTCTGTCGCCTTCTTTAGCGTCTATGTCTGTTATGTCAATCATGCAGGCATCCATGCAGATGTTGCCTGTAATCGGGGCGGGTTTTCCGTTTACCGTAAAATATCCTTTTCCGTTGCCGAGTTTTCTGTTCAGACCGTCGGCGTATCCTATCGGTACGGTGGCTATTGTTTTTGGAGCTGTTACTGTGCCATGTCTGCCGTAACCGACGGTTTCGCCCTCGCCGACCTGTTTTATCTGGACAATCGCACTGCTGAGAGTTCCGACATTTGTAAGATATTTTCTGTTTTCCTCAATTCCAACACCGTAAAGACCGATTCCAAGTCTCGCCATATCGAACATGGCTTCGGGAAACCGTTCTATCCCCGACGAGTTTAAGATGTGTCTGATAAAAGAATATCCGGTCTCCTTTTCCAGAGATTTACAGAATCTTTTGAATCTTTCGATTTGCAGGGCGGTAAATGCGTCATGCCCGGGTTCGTCGGATGCGGCGAGATGGGAGAAAACGGATGCGACTTTAATATCCTGTCTGTTTTTAAGGATACTGCACAGTTCCGGCAAATCGTTTTCGACAAATCCGAGGCGGTGCATCCCCGTATCGACTTTGATATGTACCGGATAACCGCTTATCCCCATTCCGGAAACGGTTTTCAGAAAAATATTCAGCGAGCTGATACTGTAGATTTCCGGCTCAAGCAGATATTCGATCATAATATCGAAATTGTCAGGCTCGGTATTCAGAACGACAATGGGCATTGTGATTCCGGCTTCACGTAGACTGACACCTTCGTCGGCGTATGCCACCGCCAGATAATCAACTCTGTGATACTGCAATAAAGCCGCTATTTCCGCAGAGCCGTGACCGTAGGACGAGGCTTTAACCATAGCCATCAGCTTAACTCCCGCATTCAGTTTCGATTTAAAATAGTTCAGATTGTTAACCATTGCATTCATATTGATTTCCAGAACAGTTTGATGTACCTGAATTTCCAGCAGACGGGATATCCGTTCAAAACGAAACTGCCGGCCGCCTTTCAACAGAACAGCTTCGCTGACGAAACCGGCTTTGTTGCAGTGTGACAAAAATTTATCCGTATCGCGGTAAAATTTGCAATCCGCTATGTTCGAGTTTGCGACAAAATAACCGGAATTGCGTTCCAGCGCTTCGCCTATTCCGATGAAACGGCTTATCCCCCTCGATTGAAGAAGTTTGGACACTTGCAGATAGAGTTTTTTTTCGTCCGGCTCGCTCTGCATGATATCGGACAAAATCAAAGTCTTCTTTCTGTGCTGCGTCAATCCGTCCAGAAAATCCAGCGCAATTGTGAGCGAATTAACGTCCGAGTTGTACGAGTCGTTGATTATCGTACATTTGTTGATGCCTTTCTTCAATTCGAGACGCATGGCAACCGGAGCAATATTCGCCAGATTTGCCTTTAACAGACTGATGTCAAGTCCTTCCGTCAACGAAAAAGCAATGCAGTGCATGGCGTTTTCCGCCGAAGCCGAATCGGGGAAAGGGATTTCAAATTCGGCTTCATCACCGATTTTATCTCTTAATACACTGTCGTTTATTTTTATCTTAATGACAGTTTTATTCCGGATATTTGTTTTGCTTAATATTTTCAGATTACATTCGTCGCCATAACCCCATGTAAATGTGGAATACCTGTGTTCCGATTCCGAAACCGCCCTATGCAGCACTCTGTAATCCGAACAGTATATCAACAGTTTCGAGCGTTTGAACAGTTGAAGTTTTTCGGCGGTTTTCTGTTCAGTATCTGTAAAATTTTCCTGATGAGCGTCGCCGATATTTGTAAATATGCCCGTATCGGGATGTAATATTTTTTCCAGTCGCGCCATTTCGCCGGGTAGGGAAATGCCGGCTTCGAATATTCCAAGATCCGAAGCGCTGTCTGCCATCAATACGGACAGCGGCGTTCCTGTCTGCGAATTATAACTTTTGGGACTGCGACTGACTGTCTTTGTGTTTTGAAATATCTGGTATATCCATTCTTTGACGCAGGTTTTCCCGTTGCTTCCGGTTATCCCCAGTACCGGAAAAGAAAATGTATTCCGGTAATTTGCAGCGATATCCTGAATCGCTTTCAGAGTGTTTTCTACCGCGATAATATTCCCGCCGGCAATACCTGCTGTCGAAAAACCCTTGTTTACAATGAAATTACGGATTCCTTTCGCATAAAGTTCTTCGACATAATCATGCCCGTCATGCCGGTCGCCTTTGATGGCAACAAAAAGCGCCGTCTCCATTCTGTCGATCCGGTTACGGCTGTCAATGAAAATGTGATTAATAACAACATCGTTCCCGGGATATGCGCTTCCAAGAATACCGGAAATTTCGGAAAGTTTATACTGCATGATCTGTTAAAATTGCGAATATGGCAGCGGCGACAGTAAACGGTTTTTATTGTTTGTCGCAGTGTGGGCATATTCTTTCATATCTCTGATACGCAGCCAGTCGGGATGTTTGACAAATTCGCTCCAAACGGCATTGCGCGTCGGTTCGTCCTTATACCATGTGAGATATATAATCGATGGCATGCGAATACCGGCCAGTACGTCGCCGTAACAGACCGAATTGATCCCGACTTTGTCGAAAACCGCAATTTCGTCGGCATTAAACATTTTTACTTTTCGCTGATTTGCTTCTTCGTTGGGACTTTTGTAGTGACGCAGTTCAAATAAAGTACGTTCCCTGTCAGGTATCCGCATCTTCGGAATTTTGTCGAAAGCCTCGCACAGTAAAGTCTCAAACTCCGAATACACGGGATTTGGCGCCGTCCGGTCGTAGAAGGACTGTGCCGCCTGTCTGAAAACTTCATCGGTCCATATCTCCCGCTTAACTCTGAGATAGCTTGCAATATCCGGGTATACAAGCAACAGATAACGTACAGAATCCGTTGCTTTGTACAGTTTAAATGCGCCGGCAGTGACACCCTGTCGATTGTAGGCCGGAATCAAAGTTTCTCTGAAAAAGTTGTCGAGAGGCTCTGCTCCGTTTTCATTGAGCGTATAAATACGCCATTCGTAAATTTCTTTTACGGCTGTACTTCCTTCCGGCACACTGCCTCCACAGGCGCCGAATGATATAACCGCCGCTATAACAACTGTCAGGTTTAATCTTTTATACATATTAGCCATTATCTTTTTTTATATAATGAAATTATTGAAAATTTTAAAAAATCAATGCAAAGATACTACTTTCAATTTTAGTTTTCCATTTTTTTTGCGAATAGTATGTTTTTCACTTTTTAGGGATGAGAAATAAATAAGATAATAACGGTTAAAAAACCTCATTTTTTACCTAATTCAAAATAACAGAACAACCTTAGTAGCAATGATAAAACACACACAAACCAACCTCATTACCACATTAAACCGAACCGGATGCCGTCGATTTAATGGGGTAATGAGGTCTGAGGTTTTATCACATTTCCAGGCTACTGAGGTTGTTTTGTTTGGAGAATTAGGTGTAAATGAGGTTGTTTGCGAAAAGCGTCATTGCGAATATTCGTTTAGTACCGCAACTGAAAGCGTGATGACGTTTACCGGAAAAAGTCTGCGACCCTTATAAAACCCTTATTTCCAAAAAGCTCCCTTAGTAGCCGGGGATTATTTCACCGCCCCCCTTATTCCCTTATTCTGTTGCAGGATTGTAAAATAAGGGAATAAGGGCTGTATGATATTTGCCTGTGCTACTAAGGGGGCTTCCGGGAAATAAGGGTTGCCTTTGCAATGACTATTAATATGCCACTTACAAAAAGCGTCATT
>JAISPE010000338.1 GCA_031275145.1 Prevotellaceae bacterium
CCGCGTGAATCCAAAATCTGACGGGCATGAACATTTAATATTTGAGCCATATTTTTAATACTTTAAAGATTTTATTTCTTTACCGGAATATCTGCACTGCATTTACATTCAAATAATTAACCTGCTATCTGCAAATATTTCACCGTGCAAAATTACTGTTAATAATTTAATTTGCAAATCTAAAATGTTTTTATTTCATAAAAAATCTCCGTTATCTGTTAATACATAATGGATAAATCTTATTTTAAGGCGCTTTGGAAAAACAGGAATGACGATGAGGTGAAAAATTATGTTGAAAAATGTTATTAATTTACCATTTCGCCTGATGTCTTTTTCATAATCCTGAAAATTAATACTCTTTTTTCTTTGTAGCCCCAGCAGGACTCGAACCTGCATCAAAAGTTTAGGAAACTTCTATTCTATCCCTTGAACTATGAGGCCGGGATAATTACAATCCTGTCAGACCGTTTGAAAGGTCTCTTATTCCATTATAGGCCCATTTTAAATATATGGCGCCCCAGGTAAATCCTGCTCCGAATGTAGCAATTATAATATTGTCGCCTTTTTTCAGTTTCGATTCGTAATCCCACAGGCACAGAGGCACTGTAGCCGATGAAGTATTGCCGAACCTGTCGATGTTTACCATAACTTTTTCTTTCGACAGTCCCATACGGTTTCCGGTAGCGCCGATTATACGCAGGTTGGCCTGATGAGGCACGAGCCATGCGATATCGTCTGATGTGAGATTATTCCTTTGCATCAGTTCCATCGTTGTGTCCGCCATTTTTGAAACGGCCGATTTGAATACCGTCTGTCCGTCCTGAATAATATAGTGCTGTCTGCGCAGGATAGTTTCGATACTTGCGGGTAACAGTGATCCTCCGGCCGGAAGATACAAATGTTTTCTTCCCGATCCGTCTGATTGTGTGATAGAATCGATAATGCCCAAATCTTCTGTTGTCGGCTCGATGAGCACTGCGGCAGCGCCGTCGCCGAACAGGGGACAAGTTGAGCGATCGGTGTAATCGACATACATAGTGAGTTTTTCAGCGCCTATGAGTACGATTTTTTTACATCTGCCTGCTTCGATATATGCCGCCATTGTCACAAGAGAGAATAGAAAACTTGAGCAGCCTGCATTTATATCGAAACTGAACGCATTTTTTATGCCGAGTTTGTCGGATATTATGTTTGCAGTTGCAGGGAATGGCATGTCGGGTGAAACGCCGCACCATACCAGCAAGTCCACCTCTTCCGGTTTTGTTCCCGTCTTTGCGAATAAACTTTTTACGGCTTCGACAGCCATATCCGACGTCGCTTTACCTTCTTCCTTGAGAATGTGCCGCTCGCGTATCCCCACTCTGGTCATTATCCATTCGTCGGAAGTATCGACCATTCGGGTAAGTTCTTCATTCGTCAGTATATAATCGGGAAGATATCCGCCAACGCCTGTTATGGCCGCTCTTATTCGAGTATCGCTCATACTGTTCTCTTAATTTTTATTTATACTAAACTGTCGTTTCTGTTACAATTTGAATCTTTGAAAATGTCCTTTACCCTGTCGAGCATTTTCGCTCTGATAGTTTTCTCCGTATTGAGAATCATGTTTTTGATCGCTTTTGGCGACGAACTGCCGTGTCCTATTATCACCGGTGCATTCACTCCGAGGACAGGAGTTCCGCCATGATACTCGTAATTCAGTTTACTGAAAAAGTCTGTTTCTATGCCCTGACATGCAGCAAGCCGGTAAAAACTTTCCGCCATTTTCAGTATCACATTTCCAACAAATCCGTCACAAACAACGACATCCGCTTTCTCTCCGGTCATCAGTTCGTTACCTTCGATATTGCCTACGAAATTGAAATCCCTCGAATCCTTCATCAGTTCGTAAGCTGCTTTAGTCATGATATTTCCTTTTGTTTCTTCTTCGCCGATATTGAGCAGGGCTACTCTGGGATTTTTTTCTCCCGAAGCCCCTTTTGCATATAACGAGCCAAGAATTGCATACTGATAAAGATTCTCGGGCTTGCAATCGGCGTTCAGACCTACGTCCAGCAGAAGTCCCCACCGCCCGTCGATAACAGGATAAAAACAGGAAATGCATGGACGCAAAATCCCTTCAATAGTTTTTACGGTGTACATGACCCCCGCCATCATTGCTCCGGTATTGCCGGGACTGGCAAAACCGTCAATAAGCCCCGAAGATAAATACTTAAACCCCGTAACCATACTTGAATCGGGTTTCTGAGAAAACGCTTTTGCAGGATGATCATGCATGCCGATCACTTCTGTGGTATGAACTATCGTAAATTCAGCTGCGTTAAAGCCTTTTTCCCTGCATACGGCTTTAATTTGTGTCTCGTCTCCAAAAAGAAATATTTCCGAATCGTTTTGCAATTCGGGAAGAGCTTCAATAGCCCCCGATACTTCATTTTTTGGAGCGAAATCACCTCCCATTACATCAAGACCGATTTTCATCTTATTCTCGCATTAAAAAACTATACTTCAGATTTGTCGCTTATAATCAAACGTCCCCGATAGTATCCGCATTCGGGACATACTCTGTGATAAAGAACTGCCGAACCGCAGTTTGAACATGAAGCAAGTGTCGGAATCTCTGCTTTATAATGAGTTCTGCGTTTATGCTTTCTCTGTTTCGACGTTCTGTGTTTAGGATGTGCCATTATTTATATATTTTAAAATGTTAAAAAATTACTTAATTCTTTCTATTCATATCTTTCAATACATTAAACGGAGATATTTTCTCCATTGTTTGCGAATTGGAAATATATTTAAGCATCTCGGGATTGCAGAGACTTTTTCCGTTTTCGTCGTCTCCGTGTATTCTCCGCATCGGCAAAGCCAGACAGATGCTTTCATAAACATAAACCGTAAGGTCTATTTCCTCATCTTCCGAATTTACGTACATTATATCTTCGTCGAGGCTTTCCTCTTCCGGGTTATCGGGTTCCGTATCGAATCTGACCGATAACAGATTTTCGCCTTCAACCGGAATATCGAAATTTTCCAGGCAGCGATCGCATGAAACGGTCAGTATCCCCGAAAAAGTCAAAACTACATTCATAAAACAGCTGAACTTTTCAACATCCAAAGATATGTCTGCCGAGCCTTTTATTATCTCCGGATTCTGAAAACCGGAAAAAAATTCAGCCTCTACGCTGAGATCAAATCTATGTTTCCGCCTTTCTAAGTTGCGCAACGGCAATACTATGTAATTTCGCACCTCGCTCATATAAATACAAATCGGCGTGCAAAAGTACAAAAAAAATCTATTCTGCAATACCCTGTTGTTTTTTAGTTTTCATTTTATGTGAATTGTACTTTAACACGGATGAAAAATGAGAGATTAAATTTGCCCCCGTCGAACTAAAATTTAATTAAAAATTCCACTGTAAACTTGTCAAACATGCCTTTGTCCGCTCTTTCGAAATAGGCGCTGTAATATGAACTGTCTCTCAGTCCCGATTCGTTTTTCTTTATAAAATATTCATAGTTAAAACGTATTTCCGCGCTCATTCGCTTTGCATCCAGACCGATATTTAAACCCAAAGTCAGCCGGCTGACGTCAAATCCTCTGTCGAACAGATCATATCCCATAGCGTCGGCGCGTACGGTTGGAGTAAGGTATCTCACTGTTTTTGTATGCACAGGGAAAAAATAAGCGCCCTGCAAGTATGCCGCCGAGAGATAAACGTCTGTATTCAGCGAATCTTTAATCACATATTCGGTCTCGAGAGTGTATCTGTCGCCGGCATAGCGCAGATCGAAGCCGTAATTGGCGATTCTCTCACCGGCAGCTGTTTTACCTCCGTAATATTTGACGCCCGCACGAAAACCTTCCATTGTCCCGTATACAAGACGGCTTAATACAAAGGGCGATTGCTGCCATTGCGGATTGTTTATTCCGCTTCCGTTATAGACGCCGGCGTGCGCAGTCAAAGGTATGTTTGCGATTCGGTAATCGAGCTGCATACCGAGATCGCGCGAGTCGGGATTGACGAATTTGGCGACAAAACTGCGGTTGGAATACATGTTCTGATACTGGGATATAACATAATTCTCGCTAAACCTTACGATGAACTGTCCGACCCAAAGTGTCAGACCGTTCAGCGGTTTCAGCCGGACATATCCGTCAAGAAAGGAAAATTTCCCGTGCGTACTGTAATCCGCCTGCATTCCGTAATCGACAAGCGGGTTCAGTTTTCCCGCTATTTTCAGACGGGCATTGCGAATGTCGAATCTGCCGGTATTATCG
>JAISPE010000360.1 GCA_031275145.1 Prevotellaceae bacterium
AAAACGTCATATACAGCCGGAACGTTATGCGACATACGCCCTAAAATTTGTTTGAATATTATGTAAAAAAGTATTGACAAAAAATAATTCCAAAAATAATATAAATGGGGGTAAATATATGTTTGAAAATATTGATTTTAAGAATTGTAAAATATTATATAAAGAGACGACATATTATAAAAAAGAAGATTTGTTGCAGTTGGAATGTACAAATGGTAAAATAATTGATGTTGGATGGTATGGAAAAGAGAATAAATATTGTATTTATGTTATTAAAAATTATGATTGGGAAAATCCGTGTTATAAAATTACAAATCAACCAAAAATGGAACATGTCAATAATTGGCTGGAAAAAATAATAAATCATGAAACAAGTATATTTGAACCAAATCTAAAAAATTTGTATAGCAAATTAGAAGATACTATAAATAATTATGTGGCAAATAATTATAATAAATCAATAAAAATTTTGGAACAATTATGTGATAATGGAACAAGTCTCAAAGAATTAAAAAATCACCTTTTGATATATAGTTTAAAGTATTATGAAACAGATGAAGGAAAATATAATTTTATTTGTGATTTACTTGATATAATAACTATAAATTACGATGGAAAGAATATAAAATGAAAATAAATATAAAAAGTACAGGCGTACTGCGCATAACAGGACTGTATCCCGCATCGCCTGCGGAACGACAGGCGAAAAGGGAGACGGAAAACGGGCGGAAATTATGCCAAACGGCTTTGCCGCTAACACGGAATAAGAAATTATATAAAATGAACTTGATATAATAAAGAATGTGATATAGTATGATTAAAATTTCAAATAGGAATAAAATGGCAAAAATTACAAATGAAACATTTTTTGAAATAAATGACACGAAAAAATTTTTGGATTTTCTATCACTAAACATGTATGAAGAAGAAAATAGCAACATATTATTAGATAATAGTATAGATGAATATATAAAAGATGTAATTAACATAATTGATTTTGAAACAAATTATGAAATGGAAGGATTGTGGACAACATACGATAATTATAACAGTACAAATCAAAATAATATTGAAAACATTATTAAAAGTTTTAATAAAACAGAAAATACTGATATAGCAAATTTAATTGATAAAATTATTGAAATATATAAATCAAATGAAATAAAAATGGAAAACAATAAATCTCTTGAACAGGAACCTTTATGTGATGAACTGGAAAAAGAATTAAGGAAAATAATTGAAGAAAAGGAATACTGGAATAATGTAATGGAATATATAGAAAAGACAAACGGGATAAAATAATGGAGTACGCTCTCTTTCGCTTCACCCGTTCCGCATCGGGCGGAAACAACAGTAAAAAAGATATTGAAAACAATAAAAATATAAAATATTTTGGAAAAATAACGAAAGGCTGGTGCGGTTTTTCTTCTGAATTTAAAATTAAAATTCCCTGTTTTGATAAAGAAGTAGAAATATTTCTTGGTTGGGAATGGGACGATGACGGCGAGGAAATAGAAACGCCGCCGACTGAAGACGAATTAAATGAATATGAAAATACATTAAAAAAATTTCTGGAAAACATAGATGTAGTGACAGATTCAATAAAAGAAAAAGCATTTGATTATTATAATAGGATTTATGCAAAATATTATGAAAAAGAATTTGTTGTGGAAAGTTTTTTTGAAACGGATGTAGAAAGAGGAAAAACACATGAACCGCTGAATATGGATACAAAAGAAAAACATTTTGAATATATGAAAAATATAAATTATATAAGGATATTGAGAGATAAAAAAATAATAATACCAATATTTTATAAGCTTGACAGGGAACACGGGCTTGAAATAATGTTACAGGAAAATACGGTTGTAAATATAGATGGAATTGGAGAAAATTATTAAAATAAAACAGTTGCATCCGCTTCCCCTTTCTCTTTCCGTATCCGCATCGCCTGCAGTGGTTGAACTTCTATACAGTTCTGACGATGAGAAAACATATACCCCGAACCGCGTTTGGGCTTGCTCGGGGTTATTAACTGCGTCGAAATTCTCAAAAAATCAATTACGTAATCAACCGTAATTGACTGCGTAATTAAAAAAAGTTTACAGTTCTTTTATTTTTACATTTTTAAACCATACTTCGTCGCCATGGTCCTGCAACAGGATATGACCTTCGGCGGCATTTCCGAAATCGGGCCAGTTTTTGTATTTACTGTAAGCGACCAGCGCGTTCCACATCTGGTTATTGCGCTCGTATTCCACCACTTTTATTCCGTTGAGCCAGTGTTCCACATGATTATCCATAACGATAATCGTTGCAGTATTAAAATCGTTAATATTGAATTTTTTGGATTCCGTTGCCGGTATCAGGTCATATAACGAGCCGACAGTTCTGTTTCCGTTCACGCCTAACTTGGCATCGGGATGTTTTTCGTCGTCCAGAATCTGAAATTCACAGCCGATAGCAGAGCCTTCGCCTCTGTTCAAATCGGGATTTACGAAATATTTGATTCCGCTGTTTGCTCCCGGAGTTATTTTAAATTCCGCTTTGAGAATAAAGTTTTTATACTTCCTGACAGTAACAATATCTCCGCCGTTGGTCGATTCTCCGCCGCCGCTTTTTTGCACTTTCAGCAATCCGTTTTCAATCACCCAGCCTTTTTCGGGGAAAGCGCTGATTTTAGCACCTCTCCATCCTTCGGCGGTTTTTCCGTTCCATAACAGTTTCCATCCGTCTTTCGCTTCCGTTGGCGAGATGCTGTTTGCAACGACGTTTATTTCAGGAGCATCCGAACGGGTCTGAAACTGCCCGACATTTGCCGTACATATACGGATATCTTTCCAGCTGACGGTTTTACCGTTATTTTTCGTGTCGTTGCCTATACTGTGTACTTGCAGGGCGATAAATCCTTCCGCGGTCATATCGTCCCAGAGGTTTGCACAGGCGACACCGTTAATCCATGTGCGGATTGAATTTCCGACAGCTTCTATTCTCGCCCTGTTCCATACACCGTTTTTCGATGCATTGAGCGCTTTGGAATTAGCTGTCAGAGGATATAACCAGCCTCTCCGTTCTTCGTCGTATACGCTTCCGGACCACTGTCCGTCAATCTCGAACTGATATCCGTGTACCTTGCCGTTTTTGTACTCTTTAAGGCTTTGACTGCGAAACTGTACACCGGAATTAAGACCCTCGTCGATTTTGAAATCAAATTCGAGGATAAAGTCTCCATAGTTTTTTTCCGTAACAAGGAAAGTGTTTGGAGTATTCACTTTCGAAACTCCCGTGATAACGCCGTCTTTCACTTTAAATTCGGCATTACCGTTGAGTTTTTTCCATCCTTTCAGGTTTTTACCGTTAAACAGGGGAGTCCATTCCTGAGCAGACAGAGAACCTGAGAATAAAATAACAACTGCCAATAATATATTTTTCATACCTGTATTTTTAATATTCATTTATTTAAAATTTTAGAAAAGCGCCCTTTTCAACGAAAAGTATCAAGGGCGCTGTCTTTACCTGTTTTTTGACAGAATCTACCGAATTAACATATTTGTCAATTATGGAAATTATGTTAATTGTGTCAAAAAAACAAATTCTTTGTAAATTCTGTCTTTTTAAAAAGATTCTTAGAGTTTATAATACTGTTCCCAGCCTTTACGCGGAGGCAAACCTGTCAACATTGCATTGGCAAACGGATTGTTTGTTATCTGTTTCAGCCTGCAATCGAAATACAGCGGAGCATTCAGCCGCTGAGCAATCACTCCAAGAGAGAACACCTGGCTTAGCGTACCGTGAATTTCGAACGGCGAACGGGTTTTTTCCTTGCCCAGACATGCGCGCAGGAAGTTTGCATAGTGATTCGACGGACTTTTCGGTACCTCCGGAAGTTGCAGATCCTTTGCTTTTTCTTCCGGGATGATTGAAAGAGTAGAACCGTGAGAGCCTCCTTTGAAAATCAAATCTCTGCCGTAAATAATCTTGCCCGGATTGAGCGACGACATTTTTACTTCTCCCTGTCCCGAAGCGGGAATACCGTCGGCCAGTTCGGATTTGCCGTAACCTTTCGGGATTGGCGGCAAGTTGTTTATGCCGTCGTACCATGTCAAATCTACGGGCGGCATTTCTCCTCTCGCCGGAAAACGGAACAGAATGGTGGATGTCTTCGGAAAAAAATAATCGTTATGACCTGTCAGTGTCGGGCGCACTTCGTACGGCAAGCCTAACTGCAAAAACTCGTGGGCGGTATCCATAATATGCGCACCCCAGTCACCGAGAGCGCCCATACCGAAATCGAACCACGAACGCCAGTCGCCATAATGATATTTCGAGTTATACTCGTGATACGGGACAGCGCACATCCAGGTATCCCAGTCCAGAGTTTCGGGAATCGGCTCTTTATCCGGCAGTTTGTAGATATTTTCATCCCATTTGTGCCATCTTCTGTCGAGGTTCATGTGTGCGCTGATCGTGGTAACATCTTTTATGATACCTGCGTCCACCCATGTTTTGAACTGGAAATAATTTGCCTCCGAATGACCCTGGTTTCCAACCTGAGTAACTACTTTCGGATGTTTACGTGCAGCGTCCATCATCAGTTCGGCTTCGAGAAATGTGCGTGCCATGGGTTTTTCGACATAGACATGTTTCCCCAGCGATATTGCTAACATGCTGACAGGAAAATGCGCATGGTCGGGAATGCCTACTGATACCGCTTCGATTTCGTTACCCATTTTGTCGAACATCTGTCTGAAATCTTTGAATCTTTTGGCTTTTGGAAATTTCGCCAAGATTTTCTGAGTATGTTCCGCTCCCAAATCGACGTCGCACAGGGCAACGACATTGGCTAATCCGGTTTTATCGAAATCGTTTATGATTTGTGCACCGCGATTTCCGATACCGATACATGCAAGATTTACTTTGTTACCTGCACTCACACTGCTACTGCCGGCGGGGGCAGCATTTGCGCGAAGCCCTGCTGCCAGTCCGGCAGTAGCGAGCGTCGCTGTTTTTAGAAAATTCCTTCTTGTTGTCATTACAGTTGAGAATAATATTTATTAATTAATTTATTTATTCAAATTTATGCGACGCAAATATAATAATATTTCATTACACGGTATATCTTTTTATAAAAAACCGTTAATATAAATGATAATTTTCCGGATGAAACGACAATAAATCAGCATATTGTTTTACCGGATAAAATTTCCGAAAGGGTATCTTCCCGCGTTCAGCCCGGCTACTGTCCGGCAGATATCATCGCGCAATTCCGTGATATTTTCTTTTGTTTTGGCAGAAATAAAAATGCAGGGAGAATTTTCCCTGGCAAGCCAGCTGTTTTTCAAATCGTCCAGACTGATGTTTTCTCTGGTTGCCGGTGTCAGGTCGTCTTCATCCTTTGCGATAAAAGTATATGCATCGATTTTGTTAAAAATCAGATATACGGGTTTTTCGCCGGCGCCTATTTCCTGAAGCGTATTCCGGACAACTTCAATCTGCTCTTCGAAATTGGGATGCGAAATGTCCACTACGTGCAACAGTATGTCGGCTTCCCGCACTTCGTCGAGGGTGGATTTGAACGATTCGATTAGCTGATGCGGCAATTTCCTGATAAACCCCACCGTATCCGAAAGCAGAAAGGGAATGTTTCCTGTCACGACCTTGCGCACAGTGGTATCGAGGGTTGCAAACAGCCTGTTTTCAGCGAATACCTCCGATTTGCTCAACAGATTCATGATCGTGGATTTCCCGACATTCGTATATCCGACCAGCGCCAGGCGCGCCAGACTGCCGCGGTTGCCTCTTTGTGCAGCCATCTGAAGGTCGATTTTTTTCAGCTGCTCTTTTAGTTTTGCGATCTTTGTCAGTATTATTCTGCGGTCGGTTTCCAGCTGCGTTTCGCCGGGACCTCTCATATTCAGGCCTGCTCCTCCTCTCTGACGTTCGAGATGCGTCCACATTCGTGTCAGACGCGGCAGCAGATATTGATACTGGGCAAGCTCCACCTGAGTCTTTGCGTATGCGGTTTTTGCTCTCTGCGCAAAAATATCGAGTATAAGCGCTGTTCTGTCGAGAATTGCGCAGTTGAGTTCTCTTTCCAGATTTCTCAATTGCGAGGGCGACAGTTCGTCATCGAAAATAACGAGGTTTACTTCCGAGTTTTCCAGAAAAGTTTTTATTTCCAGCGCCTTTCCCGAACCGATAAAAGTACTTGAATCGGGATGTTTTAAGCGTTGAGTGAACCGTTTTACGGCGATTGCGCCTGCTGTCTCGGCAAGAAATTCCAGCTCGTCGAGATATTCGTTTACCTGATTTGCTGTCTGAAATTCGGTTATAATTCCAACTAAAATTGCCGGTTCAGGATTTTGCGCACTGCGGGTTACTGTATTTTTTTCTATCATTATACGAAAAACAATGTAATGAAAATGAGTTTAAGCTGCACATTTTTATTAAAATTATTTGCAAAGATAGTGAAATTATTTGTCCCGTGTAATTTTATTATTCCTCGCGCAGTCTATTTTTGTGAATTGGATATGCGAC
>JAISPE010000414.1 GCA_031275145.1 Prevotellaceae bacterium
CAGTTCAACTCCTTCGGAGTTGAGTCGGGGGCGCTGCTATCCCCGAACTGCACTGCGTTTGTTCGGGGTTATTCATATTGAAGTCCTTCGGACTTCTGACAGGCGTCATTACGCTTTCAGTTGCGCTACGAAACGGTTATTCGCAATGACGACCGGACATTGACATGATACTATCCTATATCTATCCTATATCTATCCTGTATCTATCCTGTATCTATCCTGTATCTATCTGTCGCTCGGCGTAGCGTCTTTGCTACGTCGCAGCTAAAAGCAAGTCTCCGGCTTGCGCAAAGCGGAGCTTTGCTTTTAACACGGCGTCGTTTTTTGTAACAGTTCCGGAAAAACGATCGCGACGCCCGTCGCAAGGGCCACCATCTGACAGGTTGTCATTGCGACGGGCGTCGCAAGGGCTTCCACATGTCAGGTTTCCGCAGGCCCTGCGGGCGGGGTGTAAAAAATGTAAACAAGACAAAAAAATAATTGCGACCCTTATTTCCCAAGAGCGCCCTTAGTAGCTTTAATTGTTCCAGCTGCTCCCTTATTCCCTTATTTTAAGGGATGAAAAATAAATAAGATATAACGGTTAAAAAAACCTCATTTACACCTAATTTTTAAAACAAAACAACCTCAGTAGCAGGGAAATATGATATAAACCCCGGACCTCATTACCTCATTCAATCGACGGCATCCGGGTCGGTTTAATGGGGTAATGAGGTTGGCGTGTGTGTGTTCTATTATTGCTACTGAACTTGTTTTGTTATTTGGAATTAGGTGGAAATGAGGTTTTGGAAAGTCGCTTTTACCCGCCTCATCGTCATTGCGAATACCCGTTTCGTACCGCAACTGCAAGCGTAATGACGCTTACCAACAGCACATTCCATGAGAGACTGCTGTTAACAGGGCAAAACAAAAAATGCCTGTATATTAATTATTTACACGACAACATAAAATCTTTACAAAAAATCCGGACTTAATCTGGTAATACTCCAAAATATTTTGCAGCCTGGAGAATAGTCCACACATAAAATTCGGAATGTTTTTCCGCTTTTTTTCGATTTTTCCCCCTATTTATAACTTAAAACTTCCCCAAAAAGGATTTCCATTTATCCAAATTTTTTCCTGCGGATTTAAGGAATTTAAAAATTTAATGCTAATTTTGCAACCGTAATGATGATTATTTTTTAAACGTAAAACGTTATGATACATGAATTTTTCTATATAAACTGGGATGTTCCGAATTATATCTTTGACTTTGGTTTTTTTAAATTTCGCTGGTACAGCCTGATGTTTATTTTAGCTTTCGCCTGCGGTATGATTATATACAAAAAAATGATTATACGGGAGAAAAAACCCCTTATATTGTGGGATAACATACTTTTTCCTGTTTTCCTGGGGACTTTTCTTGGGGCAAGGCTGGGACATTGCCTTTTTTATCAGCCGGGTTATTTCATTCCACATTTCTGGGAAATATTTATTCCCATAAAAGACGGAAAACTTACAGGATTTGAAGGCATAGCAAGTCATGGAGCGGCTATAGGGATCCTGCTGGCGCTGTATTACTACAGCCGGAAAAATAAAGTTCCTTACCTGTGGGTACTGGACAGGATAGTTATAACCATTGCTTTAGCCGGTTTTTTCATCAGGATCGGGAATCTTATGAATTCCGAAATTATCGGGAAGGTAACAACCGTGCCATGGGGTTTTGTGTTCAGGCAATTAGAAGGAACGGCAGAATGTTGCGAACCGAGACATCCGACACAAATATATGAATCGCTATGTTACCTGATAATTTTTGTATTTCTATACCTTTTATACCTCAAAAAACGGCCGCCTTTCAGAGACGGGGTGATTTTTTCCTGCTTTCTGATTCTGCTTTTCAGCGTTCGTTTCTGCATCGAATTTTTGAAGGAAGTGCAGGTAGATTTTGAAAAGAGTTTACCGCTGGATATGGGACAGTGGCTTAGTATCCCGCTGATTGTCGCCGGTTTTGTCCTGTTAATATCCCTGTACAGAAAGGGACTGACCGTCAAACCGCAGTTGCAGCCTGCACCGGCAGAATCCAAACCCGTTGCCGGAAATAAATCCGGACATAAAAACAAGCGCAATACAGAGAATAAACGCAGGTGATTATTCTGCTGACAGCGACCGTTAACTGTTATATCAGATGGAATGTTTCGCCTGAGATCTTTTCCGTCGGACAGTTAAGCATCCGTTATTACGGGCTGTTGATGGTTACCGCTTTCGTCATGTCATCATTTCTGTTTTACAGGATACTGAAACGCGAGAGTGAATCGCTGTTCTTACTGCCTGTCACACTCAATGCGGTGTTTTTGGGAACGCTGATCGGCGCACGCCTCGGTGAATGTCTTTTCTATTTTCCCGAATATTATTTAAAACATCCTTTGGAAATAATCATTCCTTTCCGGGACGGGGAATATACCGGAATCGAAGGACTGTCGAGCCATGGAGCTGCTTTTGCGATACTTGTCTTCCTGTTTTTTACGGCAAGGACTGTTAAAAAGCCCGCGTTCTGGCTTATCGACAGGGTATGCGTAACAATACCTCTGGCTGCATTTTTCATACGTCTGGGCAATCTTGCAAATTCCGAAATAGTCGGGACAGAAACATCTGTCCCCTGGGGGTTTATATTTGAACAGAGAGGAGAAGATTTCCCGCGACATCCTGTACAGTTGTACGAGGCGGTTTGTTATCTGGCTGTGTTTTTTGTGATTTACAGTTTTTACCGCAGAAAACAGAATAAAGTCCGGCAAGGCATTATTTCGGGACTGTTTCTTGTCCTGATTTTCTTCCCGCGATTTATTCTCGAAATATTCAAAGCGCCTATAAGTGAATTTGACCGATATTCATTTATCAGTACGGGACAGTGTTTAAGCCTGCTTTTTGTCTTCGCAGGAGTGACGCTCATTGCTGTGAAGTATGAGGTATGAGAGATGAATTATGAATTATGAGCAGCTGACGCAAGATGTGATTATAGATCAAACAGTCTTGCGTCAGCCACTCATAACTCATCATTCATAACTTTGAAAGAAACAGTCTTGCATCAGCCACTCATAACTCTTTCAAAGTGATATACTGGTTTCGACGGGCGGGTGTTCTGTCTATTGCAGAGCCTATAAACGATGGTATCGCCGAATAGCCGCTGTGCTTTGTCGTCGCTGTAATTTCTTCCTGAGGGGGAAATATCATATCAATAGTCATACGCAGTAAAAACTCTTCCGTATCGCCCAACTGCCTGATTGGACGTGCCTCTGCCTGATATTCGTATCCTGTTTTGTCGGGGGTGAATCCGTCTCCAAAATCCGAAAATCCGGTAACATTCGACATTTTCATTACGATGGGCTGCATTCCCCAGGTATTATCGGGATCATTTTCCTCATACAGTGAGATAGAGGCGACATTCTTGCCATAAGTTGTGCCGCCGACTAACACTACATTCATATACGGTTTCAATCCGTTTATAAGCAGTTCGCTGGCAGAGGCCGAGCTGCCCGAGACGATGAAATATACCGTAGAAAGTCCCGAAAGACTGTTAATCGGAATTCGTTCTATTACTTGACTTCCCGAACTGTTATACCTGTCTATCGTATTAATAAAGTATGATTTATTGTAATTCGCTCCGTAATATTCCTTTAATGCTTCGCCAAGAGCAAAATTGTATTCTTCGGTATAAAATATACTGTTTGTACTCTGTCCGGAAATCATACTGGCAAGCGCTGTTGCCGTGATAACCGTACCTCCGCCGTTATATCGCAAATCAACAATCAGTTCGTCGATCTGTTCCGACTTGAATTTGCCGAAAAGACTGTTCAGTTCTTTTTCGTATGCAACACTTCCGTCTCCATTGTCGCGGGCAAAGAAATTATATACAAAATAGCCGATATTTTTATCTGAAATGTTATAAACAGTGTCCAGCAAAATCGGATTTTCGGGATAATTTTCTATAACGCCAAGCGAAACATTCCTGACGCCTGTTATGGTATTTCCCGACATAACGGATACTCCGAGAGTGTGAGACTTTGAAGTCTCCTTAATCAGCGCCGAATAATTGACAGTCGTCATTTGTGTTCCGTTAATTTCATGAAAATAGTTTCCGCGCGACAGACCGGCAGCCTCGGCGGGCGTACCCGGCTTGATATACGTAATATAACCTATTACGTCCGAACTGTTTTCCGACATCCGTAAAAGATTAAAATCATATCCGGCTTCGGTATTCACTCCCGACAGGGAATTAAGCAGTTCGACATAATTCTCCTGTATCCAGCTGAACCGGTCTTTATCAGACAGTAAAGACTCGAAATAATCGGCAGGATATAGAGACTGGTCTGTTTTTGAAGGAATTTCCGTATTCCACAGATAGTAGTTCTGCATATTCTTAAGTATCCATTTGTTCACGCTTTTATACTTTTCGGTTTTTCCCGTACCGGATAATGAAGATTTTTCTTTGTTACAGGATACCGTCAGGACAGCGAGCAATACCGCAATCAACACTGATACACTTTTTTGTGTTCTTTTTAAAATAATTATAACTTTTTCCATAATACACTGTTAATTTATATAAAACGGTACAAAAGTAACAGTTTTTTTGTAACTGTTAAGATTGTGTAAAAAATATTTCTGACAAAGATCAAAACAGCGTGTTTTGCAGGCCTTGCGGGGGGAAATTCCGTACCTGTTTTATGAACTTTGCAGGTAAAAACAGTTTTGAATTGGATTTATTTTGTTACTTTTGTGGATGCGAAATGAATATGTTTATATTTATTATGAAACGAAATAAAAGGATATTATGGCAGTAAGAGGCGCTATTGAAGTTAATATTGAATCATGCAAAGGCTGCGGTGTTTGCGTTGCAAACTGTCCTGTGGGGACAATAGCTTTATCCAGATCGGTGAACGGAAAAGGCTACAATTATTCATACATGGAAAATCCCGAAAAATGTACGGGTTGTACCAACTGTGCGGTCGTATGTCCCGATACGGTAATAACAGTGTACAGAGTAAAAATATGAGAGTAAAAACATTTATAAAAAATTAACCGGAATGGGCGAAAAAATATTGTTAAAAGGCAACGAGGCTATTGCTATAGCGGCCGTTCGTTGCGGGTGTGACGGATATTTCGGATATCCGATTACTCCCCAATCGGAAATACTGGAGACATTATCGGAAATGAATCCCGAAAAAGATACGGGAATGATTGTATTACAGGCCGAGAGCGAGGTTGCGGCAATCAACATGCTGTATGGCGGAGCAGGATGCGGCAAAAAAGTGATGACATCCTCCTCAAGCCCGGGAATCAGTCTGATGACCGAAGGAATATCCTATATCGCAGGGGCTGAATTGCCATGCGTTATTGTAGATGTGATGCGGGGCGGTCCGGGACTTGGAACGATACAGCCCGCTCAGTCGGATTATTTCCAGATAACCAAGGGAGGTGGGCACGGCGACTATCGAACGATAGTCCTCGCTCCCGCTTCCGTACAGGAAATGAACGATTTTGTGGACCTGAGTTTCGACCTGGCATTCAAATACAAAACCCCTGTTGTCATACTGACCGACGGCGTTATCGGTCAGATGATGGAAAAAGTGGAACTCAGTCCCGTCAAACCGAGATGGACAGATGAAGAAATAGTGAAACTTCACGGCGACTGGGCTTCGACAGGCAAAACCTCAGACAGAAAACGCAATATCATTACTTCGCTGGATTTGGACCCGCACAGACAGGAAGTGTTCAACATGAAACTGCAAAGTAAATACCGTGAAATAGAACGCAGTGAAGTAAGATGCGAAACCATGCTGTGCGAAGATGCCGAATATCTCGTGATTGCTTACGGATTATCGGCGCGGGTAAGTCAGAAAGCGATGGAGCTGGCACGCGAAGAAGGCATTAAAGTCGGTTTGATAAGACCCGTAACTCTGTTCCCGTATCCTTACGGGGTTATCGAAAAAGCTGTTCCGCATGTGAAAAGTATTCTGACGGTAGAAATGAGCGCCGGACAAATGGTCGAAGATGTCGCTCTGGCCGTAAAAGGCAAAGCGCCACTGTATTTCCATGGAAGAACGGGCGGGATGCTGCCTTCTCCCGAAGATATTCTGGCGCTGATTAAAAGTATTGCGGAAGGAACATACAACCCGGGCGATTTCTCCGGGCATAATAAATTATGGTTATAATAAATAAGTGAATATGAATATATCTGATATAATAAAACCCGAAAATAAAGTATATGGAAAATCAGGACTGCTTCTTGATAAGGAGATGCATTACTGTCCGGGATGCAGTCACGGAACGATACACAAAATTATTGCCGAAACGATTGACGAGCTGGATATTCAGGAACAGGTGATCGGTGTTTCTCCCGTAGGATGTGCCGTGCTTGCATACGATTACATCGATATCGACTGGCAGGAGGCCGCTCACGGAAGGGCTCCGGCTCTGGCGACGGCAATCAAAAGGCTTTATCCCGAGAAATACGTGTTTACGTATCAGGGTGACGGCGATCTGGCCTCTATCGGAACAGGCGAAATAATCCATACATGCAACAGGGGCGACAGTGTCACGATTATTTTCGTAAACAACGCTATCTACGGCATGACCGGCGGACAAATGGCCCCGACAACTCTGGAGGGAATGAAAACCGCAACCACTCCACAGGGACGCTCGCATATAACGTCGGGATTCCCGATGAAAATCACGGAGATGATAGCGTTATTGCCGGGAGTGGTCTATGCAACGCGGCAGTCTGTCGATACGCCTGCCGCCGAACGTAAAGCCAAAAGATCAATGATAAAGGCTTTCAAAAGTCAGCAACTGAAAAAGGGAACGTCTTTTATCGAAATTGTTTCAACCTGCAATTCGGGATGGAAAATGACTCCGGTAGAAGCAAATATCTGGATGAGAGAAAATATGTTTCCCGTTTTCCCTCCGGGTGATATAAAAGATGAAACGGGATTTTAGATTTACGATTTTAGATTTACGATTTTAGATTTGGCTTGCGCCAGCCAAATCGTAAATCAAAAATCGTAAATCATAAATCGTAAATCGTAAATTGTAAATCAAAAATCGTAAATCTAAATTGACAGATAAATATCTTACAATATCTTCGCCCTCGCAAGGTTTATACAGGGAAAAGGGAAGCAGGTTTATTGCATTTGCCTATCCGGTGTATTCCGAAAACGGGATAAAACAGCATCTTCAGGAACTGAAAAAGAAATACTACGATGCCCGTCATCACTGTTATGCTTACCGTCTGGGCGTCACGGGAGAATTGTGGAGGGCGGTTGACGACGGCGAACCCTCTGGCTCTGCGGGAAAACCTGTTCTCGGACAGCTGCTTTCAAATAACCTGACTAATACTGTCGTGTTTGTTGTCCGCTATTTCGGAGGAATCAAACTCGGCGTCCCCGGACTGATTAATGCATACCGCTCGGCAGCAGCCGACTCTATACAAAACGCGGAAATAATAGAAAAAGAGGATAAAGACAGTTTTTCCATCGAATTTAATTATGCGGTCATGAACGACGTCATGAAAATCATAAAAGAGGAACAGCCGGAAACAGTGAAACAGGAATTTGACAGCGTTTGCCGTATAGAATTACGTATCAGACGAAGCCTGTCCGAAATATTAAAAAACAAATTCCTGAAAATAGAAACCGTCTCGCTGAACGGTGAACAGCTGTAGCATTATGGGGTCTTCCCGTAACTGTTTTATCCGTTCATTGAGCATCGTAATTACCTGTTAATTGCATTGACCGGATTTTCGCGGCTTGTTCTGTAAACCCGTCCGCCGACGCACATAACAGTAACCGTGATCAGCGTCCGATTTCTGTATTTCCGCATTTGCGGAATGCGACTTAATATAATGCTTTATCATAGTAATAATGTTTATGTTTCAAATACAATTAAATTTGTTCCCGTCCCCGAAATGTTAACTGTATTTTATTTGTGGCACCGATAAACCGATTATATCAATCCTTTTAACTGTCAGTAAGCGATTATCACACTCGCTGCCTTATCATACAATTCACCTGCCAGAGATACAAGATTTCTGATTTTATCCGAGGTGTTAAAGACGACCTTTGGACTTTCCTGAACAATATCGCACCCAAATTCCTTCAAAATATCAACGCATACTTTTAATGTACTAAACGAATCGGGTATCACAATTGCATACCTGCCTTCGACATCGGGATCATGCCGATAAAAACTGCGACACCGTATGAAAACGCCTGCCAGAAATGACATTTTCTGTGCCTCAGTCGTTATTTTTTCCCTGTTAACAACTCCTCTGTATCCAATATCTCCACCGGAAGATACAGCCGCTACACTGTCATAATCGAAATTATAATATCCTGCTACGGTTTTTGCCAGAGATGACGAGAACAGTTCTATATCATAAGTCGTTGTCTTATTAAGCGGATCTCCGGTGCGGTCGACAGTCTTTATTTCACTGCCGTAATATCGCACAAAAGGACTGACAGAAAATACGCGAAGCGCCCGCAAATCGGGATAATCGTTTTTGAACAGCGCCGTAATAAAAATCACAAGTATGTCGTCGTGCCACTCGTAAGCTGTGATACGCTGACGCCTCATGATATCGGGTATGAAATCTTTTTCAAATAACCATTTCACTTTACCGTCTATCTCTTCCTTTGATTTGTTTGCGGTAAAGGTCTGATAATGTCCGTAACTGTCATCCAGAGTACCTGCCAGAAAACATTCCCTGTCAAAATCCCCGA